>NZ_CP008743.1:1645000-1832500 GCF_002117145.1 Candidatus Nucleicultrix amoebiphila FS5
TGAGGGATTACGTGTATATCAGTCTGGGTGGAAGTCGCAAAGGCTTATGGCGACAAATTTTGGCCACAAATGTGACGATGGTTTTAGGAGGACTTTGGCATGGAGCCAATTTAACCTTTGTAGTTTGGGGTGCCATTCATGGTCTTTGTTTGACAGTCAATCAATTGTTTAATAAGTCAGGACTGACTTTACCCAAAGGACTGGGAAAGGTGTTAACGTTAAGCGTGGTAATGCTGGCTTGGGTCTTTTTTCGTTGTCAGAGTATTCATGATGCTTTTCATTATTGTTCTTCATTGTTTCATTTTAACGGATCAGAACTTGCAATGGTTAAATCTAAGCAGTTTTTGTTGATCCTGTTGGCTTTAGCAATAGCGATCTTTGGCCCTACGAGCCAGGGGTTGGTTTTTGAAAAATTGCAACCAAAGCGTTTATTGGCAATGGGTCTTGGTACCGCATATTTTATTTTTATATTGTTGATCGGTGATGGGCAGCAAAAAGAATTTATTTATTTTCAGTTTTAAAATGACCAGAGGTAGAAAAAATATCAAAGACTGGACAAGATTCCTGCGTGTCATGGTTTTGACCTGGATCGTGTGTTTGTCGACTTATATGTGTTTTTACATTGGAATGGATCCTTATGATCGATTTTTCTTTAAGCAGGATAAACCTGCTCAAACGATTGCTCTTGCCGATCGTTATTTATTGCCCTCTTTGGTGCGGAAAGCTTATTTTGATAGTGTTATTATAGGCACTTCAACTGTTAAACTTTTAAAACCCGAGCAATTAAACCGACAGTTTAATGGAAGATTTGTGAATCTTGCTATGGCTAGTGCGACGCCCTATGAGCAGATGATGCTTTTAGAAGAGTTTTTAAAGCATCATCCTCGTCCCAAATATGTTTTTATCGCCTTAGATGTTGCCTGGTTTCAAGAAAATCCAACAACTTGGAATGAAAATTTCCATTTTCCAACCTATCTTTTTGAAGAAAACTTGACCGAAGATTTTAAAAACGCTTTCAGTCTTCTTAATCTCAAAAATTCTTTTAAAAAATTGGGGACTTATTTACGTATTAAGCCTCATGAAAACCGATTTGATGGTTATGAATGTTTTGTGCCCCCTCTTGAAGAATATAATTTAAGAAAGGCTCAAGAACATATTTATAATCAACAAACTCCTATGAAAAACGTGGGCTTTCAAAGGAGTGATTTGATTGATTATGAAGGAAACAAGAAGAATTTTTCTTTTCCTCAGCAATTACGATTAAAACAGC
This sequence comes from Candidatus Nucleicultrix amoebiphila FS5, assembly GCF_002117145.1. Lineage (NCBI taxonomy): Bacteria > Pseudomonadati > Pseudomonadota > Alphaproteobacteria > Holosporales > Nucleicultricaceae (SeqCode) > Nucleicultrix (SeqCode) > Nucleicultrix amoebiphila (SeqCode). The sequence goes on from NZ_CP008743.1 coordinate 1,646,271, forward strand.
TCTTAGCGAAATTGCCTCAAGAGACCGTAAAAGTATTATTTTTGGTTCCGTATCATGTGCATCTTCAGTCGAATAATATCAATAGTCAAGGGGCGCGTTGGAAGGCTTTCAAATCCAGTTACGGAAAATTAGCTCTTAATTTTACGAATACCCACGTTATTGATTTTATGATCCATTCCTCCATGACGGAAAACGATGAACACTATTGGGATGCACTTCATTATACACAAACTGTTGCTGAGCAGATCTGTGATTGTCTTTATCAGGCTGTAACACTCAATAGAAAAGAAGATCGATTTACCCACATTCGATCTTTTAAATCCACAGAAGACATGCAAATTAAGTCAGATTAATCAGGAAGATATTTTTTTTCCTTAACGATTATTAATCTTTTAAAAACCATTTTTCATTCAAACTAAACGCGTGATCAAAGGAGATTGTTTTGGTACGAAATATATTTCAAATAACCAAAAATGTGCTTTTCATAGGAATACCTTGTCTCTTAATCGTAAGAGAGGCTCATTCCTCAAACTCTTTACTTGAACAATTTAGTGATGATGCAATTCTGCCCTTTAAACGATCAACATATGTGAACAAGAATGCCATTAATCAATATGTTCAAGAACTTATTGATTTGAGTCAGGAGAAGTTTTGTTCAGAGAATTTGACGAAGGCGATGACAGTTAATCGTCTCATCCTCGTAAGCAAGGTTAAGACCTTTTTAAGAGATTTAACAAACGCTGATTTACTGTTTTATCTGGATATTACGGCCCTCATGGAAAGAATTAATGATGTTTGGCTTTTTAATGAAAATGATGAAGCAATCTCTGTTGTTGGATCTTCTAGGCAGTTTACTAAAAAAATTTCTACGTTTTATGGAGCTCTTGATAAATTTATTGAAAAATATACATGCAATCCTCATATGAGCATCAATCCAGCCCTTGCGAGCGGCACGTTAGTATTACTTTATATCGAAAAATCTATTATAGCCCAGAAGTTCAGCCAGCATGTCTTATATTAAAGCTTTCTTTCCTGTTTTTATTTTTAGTTTTGTAGCCCTTTTCTCTACAGGGGGACAAAAATCATTCGCCAGCCAAGAAGAAGTGATATCAGAACAACCTAAAAAGAAAAGAAACGAAAAAATTGAGAGGAGTTTGGGACGTTTGGATATTCTTATTACCTCTAAAATTAAACAACCCCTTACTCTCGAAGAAATAGATGAATTAAAAGCTTTAGAAAATCGACGAGAGGATGCGCAAAAAGATACGAACGTTCATGGTCTTAATAATTCACAAGTAGCACGGTTAGAGCAACTTTCTAAGATGAGATATGAAGCACAATTACTCGTAGAAGAGGAAGAGTCAATAAGTTCAGTTCTTAGTTTTCTAAAGGAGAAGAAAGGGGAGGTTGGAAAAGTAGAATTTTTGGATCACTTTAAAAAGATTAAGTCTGTTTTCTATCGTCAGCTCATTCATTTATATTTAAGTAAACTTTATCTTGAAGGGGAAGCTTTTATAGATTTAAAGGGACAACTTATCGATGAAGGTGATTTTATGCGCATCTACAATATTTTTGCAAAAGAGCGTGATGCTTTAATTAATAAAGCATTGGAAGATGAAATGGTCACAATTCCCAGAGATGCTTTTATTACGAGTCGTCAAGCAGTGTTAAAGGAAAGAATTAAACTTGATCAGAGTCCAATTTTTCTAGATTTACTTGCTGGTTTTGATCCTGAAAGTGAAGGCGATTTATCCGCTCAAGCAATCACACTGAGTGAAGAGAAAGATCTTACTGCTGAACAAGCCTTTGCATATCACCAAGGCAAATTATTGTTGGAATCATATAATGCTGAGCGAGGAGATAAGCTGAAATCATATCACTCCATTGAAAGAAAAATTATAGATCGCGTTGCCATTAAAGATGCTTTATCGAACGGGCTTTCAGAAGGATATGACCAAGATCTCTATGTACGAAGTATTATTGCAGAAGCCGATTTAAGAGTGATTCAGAGCTATCTTGATTCTATTCGTGGAGCCGTGAGTATCAAATTTAGTTCAGAAAAATTTATGGGCAAACTATTAAAAAAAATGGCTCTTGAAGATGGAGTTTTGCCCTTGTTCGAAATAGCAAAATTCGTAGATCTTAAAAAGGAAATGGAAGGCGATTAAATTTTAATCGATTTTACTTTCTAAAACTTTGCGTATGGTTTGGATATTAATTTTTTGTCCTTCTGCTAGACTGCGTTGATTTAACGTACTGATAAAAGTATGGAGCGTCTCAAAAGTACGTGGCATACGGGTTAGTAAATAGTCCAAGGTTTTTGGAGAAACTCGAAGTTGGAGATCTGCGAGTTTCTTCATTAAAACAGCCCGTAATAATGCATCATCAGGATTTTCAAGTCCAACAGTTGGTAAACTTAGAAGACGTGATCTTAAGTCAGCGAGTTGAATTTTCCAATGATTTGGAGGGGTTTCAGTGCAAATGAGAAAGAAGCGTTTTTGTTCATGAGACGTATTGTAAAAATGAAAGAGATCAGTTTCATAATCAAGTAAATTAAAGCCATCAAGTACGACATTAGATTGTAAGTCTTGGACGTTATGGAAATTTTCTAAAAAAATGGCTTGCGCTTTTTTTTGCCATACATGCGCTAAATGGGTTTTCCCAGATCCGGGAGGACCATATATAACCAATCCTTGACCAGGCCATTCTGGCCAACGGTTAACCCACTGATACGCGTTGCTATTAGCGGTGCTTTGAAAAAAAGTTTCGGAAGTATAAGTCTCTTGGTGAGGCAGAGAAAAAGTAAATTGTCGTGATGTCATTTGATCTTTGATTTACTTGAAAGCCCTTTATAATAAGGACTTTTTAAATACTGATCGATAATAAAACGTACAAGAACTCCTAAAGTTGCTGCTATAGGCATAGCTACTAACAATCCCCAAAAGCCAAAGAGAACGCCACCTGCAAGCAATGAAAAAATGATCCATACAGGATGCAAGCCTATACGATCGCCGACCAGTTTGGGAGTGAGAACATTGCCTTCTAATAGCTGTCCTATCAATAAAACTAAACCAACAGTTCCAATAGATGTCCAGCTATCAAATTGAGCAAAGGCAACACCAAAGGCAGCCATTGCACCAATGAGAAATCCAAAATAGGGAATAAAAGCAAGACAGCCTGTGACAAACCCAATTGTAATTGCAAAATCAAGACCAGTTAGTAAAAACCCGATACTATAAAGGGTAGCTAAGATTAAGCATACTGTCGCTTGACCGCGTATATAGCCAGCTAATGTTTTATTAATTAAGTTCACCTGTTGACGGATTGTCTTTGCATGTTCACGAGGGAGTAAATGATTCAGGATTTCTATGATATGAGGCCAATCTCTTAACAAATAAAAAGCGACAACAGGCGTTAGGATCACGAGAGAAAGAAGGTTTGCAAGAGCCAAACTGTTTGTTAAGAGTCCAGCAACAAGTTTTAGTCCCCAAGAAAGCATATCCCCCAAGTAGCTTTTTGCAGTTTCTTTAAGATGAGAAAGATCTTTAATTTCAATATACTGAGAGACTTTTTGAATAATGGGAAAGAGTGTTTGGTAAATGCGCTCTCCATAATCAGGCAAATGCTCAGCCAAAATCAATAGCTCTTTTTTCAATAAAGGGATCGCAAAAAACAGCACGCTGCCGATAGCAGCAAAGAACATAAGTATTAAGAGGATAGTGATTAATGCTCGCGGGATTTTGAAAAACTCAATTCGAGTTGCGAGTGGATTTAAAAGATAAGCAACTAAAATACCAGCAATAAAGGGAAGAAGAATACCACTAATCATGTAAAGGAAAAAACCAATGGAGACGAAGAAAAAAGTCCAAAGAAGAGCTTTTTGGCGTTTTGTTGGACTAACTGTTGTCACGACAAAGAATCCTTTTTCATGATTTTAACCCACAGAACAACATACCCCGCACCCGAAATAAAAGTTGTGAGTGCTGTTAGACTCGTCAAACTCTCAAGCATATAAGGGAAATTAAAAGACCAAACCCTTTCTCCCATAACATACACGACAAGAAGGATTTGGAGAAGGGTGTTGAGTTTACTAATCAAAAGAGGCTGAACCTGAAGTTTTTTTTCCAAAAGAATTAATAAAATAGCGCCACCTACAATCATAGCGTCTCTAAAGGTTACAAAAATAATCAACCAAATTGGGATCAATCCTTTGACCCCGAGAGCGATGAACGCGCCTGTTAGTAAACACTTATCGGCAATTGGATCAAGATAAGATCCAATGATCGAGTGGTCTTTTAAAGCACGCGCCAAAATGCCATCAAGGATGTCCGAAAGTCCTGCTAAAATAAATACGTAAAACGCTGCTACAGTTCGTCCAGAAAGAAGTAACCATATCAGTATCGGTGTGGTGAAAAGCCGACCAAGACTAATAAAATTAGGCCAAGTCATGGAATGTTACTCGCGTTGTTAATTATTCCTGTCATAGGAGACAAGGACAAAGTCCATGTTCCATCAAGCTGTTCAATCATTATGCCCAGTTGTCTAAGTTGAGGAAGACATTGGTCAATATTGCTATTTAAGCTTAGACGCAACTTTCCACTCTCGCGAGTCAACTCTAAAACTTGTGAAGACAAAACACATTTTGCTTTTTCTAAAATTTGGCGCGTATGAATCCAATCTTGAAAAGAATTTATAGGAACAAAAATATCAACGATTTCTTGAGGTTTTATAGTGGTTGAAGACGTGCTTAAGGGATGTTTGATATACTCTAATATAAGTTGTTGCGCTTCTGAGTAAGCTTGTGTTTCACTGGTTTTTAAATTAAAAGCATCTGCTTGAAGCATAGCGTCTTTAGTAAAATTAATTAACTCAATGGTTTGATCGTTGAGGACCGCTAGAACACCACGTTCTGTATGATAGTGATTTAAGAGTTTAGCAAACGCTTGTTGGTCTTGGTTTTTATAAGATTTTATAGGTAAGATTTTTAAATCTTCAAGGTCTGCTAAGGGAAGAATAATGTTCTCATGTTCTTTTGGATCTTCGTTCCAGAAATTAAACCAAGGATTGTTTCCATCCCACAAATGAATTTTCTCTTGTTCCACAAGAACCGGAATGAGAAGAACTTTTGTTGTTTTTGTGATTGATTGGTTGAGAGTATTAGAATCTTTCTTGAGAATCTTGTTGATGGATTTTGGCTTAAACTCAATATTAAAAGTAGCACTATAGCGCATAGAAGATTGCTTTTCTCTCACTACTTCAAGTGTTTTAATAATTTCTTCTAAAGTTTCATCGCTGATTTTTTGTAAGTTTGATTGTTCAACAGGTGTAAAATTATTTTCAAGCAAAACTTGAAAAGCTTTTCGTCGAGCTTCAATTAAAGCTTGTTCTCTTGCTTTGGTAACGGATTCAGCAGTCACATCAACTTCAACATCCTCGATAAGATAGTTTGAAGCATAGAGAACGGGGGAAAAGCTCAAAAATAGGATGGCGCTGATCACATAAGAAATAAAGCGCATGCTAAACATTTTTTGAGCTCTCCTTTTTGAGTTAGCCAACGATTTCCATGTCGCTGAAGAAGAAAGCGATTTCAATTGCAGCGTTTTCTTTTGAATCCGATCCATGAACGGAATTCGCTTCAATTGACTCAGCAAATTCTTTGCGAATAGTGCCTTCATCCGCATTAGCAGGATTGGTCGCTCCCATCACTTTGCGATATTGTTCAACTGCATTGACTCCTTCTAAAACTTGGACCACTACTGGACCAGAACACATAAAAGAACATAAATCATTAAAAAATGAACGTTCAGCATGTACAGCGTAAAATTTCTCAGCGTGCTTTTGTGTTAGTAACAATCTCTTTTGCGCAATAATTCTGAGACCCTCGCGCTCAATAAGTGCATTAATGGCGCCAGTAATATTGCGGCGAGTTGCATCGGGTTTAATGATAGAAAGTGTTCTTTGTAATGCCATAAGTTTTCTCCATAAAAAAATTTATTGTTTTTCCCAGCTTCCTTCTTGGGTTTGTTTCCAATAGGTGAGGGGGATACCCTTTGAGCTGTAATTTTTCCAACGTTTGCGTGCTTCACTGACTTGATCTTCATCACGACCACTAAATATATCGATGATGCGTTCAAAGCCATCTAAATTATCGAGTGTCATGCCGTTTGTTATCACGATGACCGATGCATCATTAGGATTTTCTAAGCGCGTCGTCAACCATATTGGTTGATCTTCTGGAAAACCCTCTTTTGCTGATCCATGAGGAAGAAAAGCTCCAGAAGAGAAAGTCCATAAAACCATGTTGAGTTCCGATAGGCGTTCTTCCGAGTCAACAAGGACAATAGTCCGTAACTTAAGTGAATAAATTTTATCCAAAAGCTTAGGCAGCGCTTTCTCAAGGGGAGTAGATTGTAAATGATAAAAGCTTGCTTCTGTCATTTTATTTCTCGAAATAATCCTCGACAAAGGTATTGAGGAGACGGACACCAAATGCTGTTGCACCTTTCTCAACGAGAGGTAAGCTTTTATCAGCCCAAGCCATGCCAGCAATATCAAGATGCGCCCAAGGCACTTTGTTAACAAACCTTTCAAGGAATTTTGCTGCTGTGATGCTTCCTGCTTTCCTTGAGATGCAAGTATTGCGAACATCGGCAATGACTGAGTCAATATCCTTATCAAAAGCGTTATCCATAGGCATTGGCCAAACACGTTCACCAGTTTTCTCTCCGGCTTTTTTCAACTTATCTGCGAGCGCGTCATTATTAGGGAAGAGGCCAGCAAATTGATCGCCTAAAGCTATGACCATAGCACCCGTTAGGGTTGCTAAATCGACCATGGCTTGAGGTTTAAAACGATTTTGGGTGTACCAGAGCGCATCTGACAAAATAACTCTACCTTCTGCATCCGTGTTTAAGACTTCAATCGTTTGACCTGAGAGAGTTTTTACTACATCTCCTGGACGATACGCTGCACCGGAAGGCATGTTTTCAACTAATGCAACTACACCCACAGCGTTCACTTTTGCTTTTCGTCCGGCTAAAACCTTCATCAATCCTGCAACTGTTCCCGCGCCAGCCATATCGTATTTCATCGAATCCATGCCTTCGCTGGGCTTAATACTGATACCGCCTGTGTCAAAGGTTACTCCCTTTCCCACAAAGGCAACAGGCTTTTGCGTTTTTGATCCACCCTGCCATTGCATAACAACAAGTCTAGGACTTCGAATGCTGCCCTGGCCAACGGCAAGTATGGCAGTGGCTCCCATCTTTTTGAGTTGTTCTTCGTTGAAGATTTCAACTTTTACCCCTAAAGGTTTTAGCTCTTGTTCAATGCGTTTTGCTAAAACTTCAGGATACATAACATTAGGAGGTTCAGAAACTAATTCACGCGTTAAAAATACGCCTGAAGAAATCTTCTCTAATTTTCTATAGACTGTTTCCGCTTCTTTTTGTTTATTGGTAATAAATGTAGAGCGTTCTAAGGTAATTTTGGGAGCTTTACCTTTTACAGTATAGTATTTGAAAAATCTCCAAGACCGCAAAAGAAATCCATGTGCCATATTCGCAGCTATAATTTCTTCTTGTAGTGCTCCAATTTTACCAATATCAATAATGACTGAGGCTTCTTTGTTTCCCGTATTCTTAATTTCATTAAAAAGCATTCCTCCTAATTCTTGAACGTTTTTAAGAGTAAATTCTTTTGCATCTCCTAGACCAAATAGAATAATTTTGGGATGTTTTACGTTTTTAAGGGCATAAAGTGTTAATGACTCGCCTTTTTTTCCTTCAAAAGGACTATCCTTAAGAGCCTGACTGAGTGCTTTGTTCGAAGTTTTGTCAATCGCTGCACCGAAGGCTGAAAGCTTTTTTCCTTTGAAACAAAGGAGCACGAGGGCATTTCCTTTATTGTTAGGTTCTTTTGCAAAACGGATTTCCATAGCAAGGCTCCTTATTAATATCTATTTTTGATTATTCCTTAAGGTTATAGATAATTGTTGGACCTCTGTGAATGCTAAAAAGTAAGAATATGAAATTTTCATATGAATGATCTTGACAAAGTGAGGCCGAGGGGTGCTATATGAGGTCAAAGTAAACTTTAAGTAGGATTTTAGTGATGGCAAAGCCAAATTCAATCAAAATCAAATTGCTGAGCTCTGAAGGAACGGGTTATTTTTATGTAACAAAGAAAAATCCCCGTACAAAAACTGAAAAGCTTGAAATGATGAAATACGATCCAATCTTGCGTAAGCGAGTCTTGTTCAAAGAAACAAAAATTAAATAGCAAAATCATTGAGATTTTAAGATTTCTTAGGCCTCCTTTTGGGGGCCTTTTTACTTTTAGGTCTCTGAAATGAGCGTTTGGTATCTTTCATTTCAGGGCTCTTTTGATAGGGAGCCATAGATACTAAGATCTGTCCTGTTAAGGGGTTGGTCTCCTCGAGCAAAACCTTCACAGAATCGCCCAGTGTAAATATCTTTTTATAGCGACGACCGACTAAACGATGGTTACTTTCATCAAAAACGTAATAATCATCAGGGAGTTTACGTAATGGCAAAAAACAATCAGCGCCATTTTCTTTTAATGACACAAAAAGAGCGAAGTTTGTTACGCCACTAATAACTCCTTCAAATACTTGGCCGATTTTTTCACTCAAATAAGCTGAGAGATAACGTTCTGATGTGGATCTTTCTGCTTCTGCAGCTTGACGCTCAGTAAAGGAAATGTGTTCCGCAATAGCTTCAAATTGTTTCATGGTATAGCTGAATTTAGCTTCTTTATCTAACTTGAGCGATTTGATAAGAGCACGATGTACGAGAAGATCTGCATAGCGTCGAATAGGTGACGTAAAATGACAATAAGATCTTAAGTTTAGCCCAAAGTGTCCAATATTTTTAGGGCTATAGATGGCTTGAGATTGAGTTCTTAAAACCAATGTATTGATCATCGTATCCATGGGAGTTGATGCGGCTTTTTCCAACATATAATTGAAAGTCTTTGGGAGAATAACGCTGCCTTTAGGAAGAGCAAAACTTGTACCTTTCAAAAATTCACGTAGAGCTTCAATTTTTTCAAGTGTTGGAGAATCATGAACACGATACATGGCTAGAAAGCCTTTTTGTTCTAAAGTTGTCGCAGCCGCGACGTTGGCAAGAATCATATAATCTTCAATTAAACGGTGACTTGTAAGCCTTGGACGCATAATAATCTTTTCAACAGCACCATTATTATTAATAAGGACCTGCCTTTCAGGGACATTGAGTTCAAGAGGGGCTCGATGTTCACGAGCTTTTTCTAAACAAAAGTAAGCTGCATAAAGAGGCCTAACAATTTTTTCAACAATATCTTTTGGTAAAGCAGTTTCATCACCATCATAAGCCCGCTGAGTTAGTTTATATGTTAAGCGCGCATAAGAACGCATAAGTCCTCGAACAAATTTATGACGAATGAGTTGACCCTTACTATTAATCCACAAATGAACCGCGAGACAGGCACGATCTTCTTCAGGTTTTAGAGAGCATAATCCATTAGAGAGTTCTTCGGGTAGCATGGGAATAACACTATCTGGAAAATAGACGGAATTCCCTCGTTCATAAGCCTCTTTATCTAGTTGATCTTCTTCGTGGACATAATAACTAACATCAGCAATCGCAACAATCAGATGCCAACCATCTGGATTTTTAGGATCAAGGTCTTTTTCTGCAAAAACAGCATCATCAAAATCTCGAGCATCTTCGTCATCTATTGTTACAAGAGGAATGTTTCTCAAATCTTCTCGGCCTTTAAGTTGAGGAATGGTAGCTTTTTCAGCCAGGTCCAAAGCGTCTTTCGAAAACTTGTAGGGTAAATCATAGGTGTGGATTGCAATGAGACTAAAAGATTTAGGTTTTTTGATTGACCCTATAATGCGAATAATACGACCTTTCGGTAACGCTCTGTTGGGCGAAGGGATGAGCTCTACTTCAACCAAATCACCTTCATGAGCATTAAAGGTATAAAGTTTATCAATTAAATAACGATTTTTGTCTTGTCGATCGGTTGGGATCACCATGCCGCCTTTCCCCGGGCGTTCTTCATAAACACCAATCGTTTTGCTAAGAGTTTCTTCTAGCTTGCGAAAAATATGGCCATGGAAAACAGTGTCGTGAATTTTATAAATACGTGCCAAGACTCGATCACCGACTCTAATCTTAGCACTAGCTCCACGAGGGCCACGACCTGAGACAATAAAAAGAGAAACAGAGGCATGTTCAAGTTCTGGACTTTTTGTTAAGGGGCGTGCCTTAAATTCGCCATCACTTTCAATACTAATAATTTCAAATGATGAAAACTCAGGTGTACTTTCTATGGCGTAGGATTTACCCTTTTTGATTAGGCTGCCGTCTTGCCAAAGTTGCTTGAGTAAGGCTTTAAGGGTAATGCGATCTTGTCCCTTGATTCCAAAAGCACGTGCAATTTCACGACGAGACACATTACTAGCGCCTTGCGCTGAAAGGTATTCAAGAAGTGCTTCACGAGTTAAAGAGCTTTTCTTTTTTATCAAATCTTTATTTCTTTTTCTTCGACTTTTTGACAGGTGCTTTTGCGCGAGGTCTCTTCGGTTTTGATTTAGCAATCTCAAGGACCGCTAATGCCTCATCAAGTGTTACTGTCATAACATCATAATCCTTACCTAAGGATGTAAAACTATTATTGTGTTTGATATAAGGTCCAAAACGACCAATACCAACTGTCACAGGTTCCTTTGTCTCAGGATGATTCCCCAAAGTTCGAGGTAATGCTCCCACCGCTAGAGCTTCATCTAAGGTAATCGTTTGAGGATTCGCTCCCTTTGGTAACGCTAAACGTTTGGGCTTCTCTTTTTTATTTTTAGTAACAGTTTTTAAGGCCCATTCAAGATAAAAACCATAAGGACCTTTTTTCACAGATACATCTGTATCTGTTTTAGGGTCAAGACCGAGAACACGTGTTTCAAAAGTTTCTTTTTGTGCGTCTTCTAAGTTACTTGTTTGCTCAGAGTCACGTTTTACAAGTTGTCGTGTGTAATTACACTCTGGATAATTTGAGCAACCTACGAAAGCACCATATTTTCCTAGTTTAAGACTTAGTTCACCGTTGCTACATTTGGGACATGCGTAGTGCCCATCTCTTTGATCCTCACCCGCAAAAATAAAAGCAGAAAGGTCTTGATTAAGACGATTAATTACATCAGTAATTTTCAAATCTTTTGCTTGAAGAAGCGCCTGATGAAATGCATGCCAAAAATTCCTTAGAACATCAAGACGGGTTTCTTTACCGTTTGCGATTTCATCTAGATGCTCTTCTAGCTTTGCCGTAAAATCATATTCAACGTATTGTTTGAAATAACCTTCAAGAAATGCAGTGACTAGTCTTCCCAAAGGTTCAGGAACCATCTGACGTTTTTCAATGTGAACATATTTACGATCAACTAACGTAGACAGAATGCTAGCGTAGGTTGAGGGCCTTCCAATGCCGAGTTCTTCAAGCTTTTTGACTAAGCTAGCTTCAGTAAATCGGGGGGGAGGCTGAGTAAAATGCTGTTCGGGATGGACAGCTTTTAAATCAAAAGGCTCATTTTCAGTGACTGACGGAAGAGTTCTATTTTCTTCATTTTCTTCGTCATCTTTACCTTCTTCATATACCTTTAAAAACCCATCAAAGGAAATGGTAGAACCTGTGGCCCTTAAAATAATGCTGCGATCTTGGTTGCTGAAATCAATTCCCACTTGATCAATCACAGCGCTTTCCATCTGAGAAGCGACTGTTCGCTTCCAAATCAGATCATAGAGTTTAAAAAGATCGCCTTCCAAATAACTCTGAATTGCAGTAGGAGAACGTGAGAAGTCAGTAGGGCGAATGGCTTCGTGGGCTTCTTGTGCATTTTTAGTCGAGCTTTTATAAGTTCTAGGTGATCCTGGTAAATGTTTATCGCCATAGGTTTTTTGAATAAAACTGCGTATATTAGCAATTGCTTCATTAGCTAAGGTGACGCTGTCTGTACGCATATAAGTAATAAGACCTATTGTTTCACTACCTAAACTCACTCCTTCATAAAGTTTTTGAGCAAGCTGCATAGTTTTGCGAGCACTATATCCTAATTTGCGTGAGGCTTCTTGTTGCAATGTCGAAGTAATAAAAGGCGCTGCTGGGTTGCGCTTTACTTGCTTTTTTTCAATCTTATTAACTTTGTACTGACTTTTTTGAATCAGTGTTTCTGCCTCATGGGCTAACTTTTCATTGTTGAGAGAGAATTTATCAAGCTTTTCACCTTTTAGATGAGTAAGCTTCGCTGAAATCTTTTTAGATTTTTCACCTTCAAAATCAGCAGCAACAGTCCAATATTCTTGAGCTTTAAAATTATCAATTTCAGTTTCGCGTTGAGCAATAAGTCTTAAGGCTACAGATTGAACACGTCCTGCAGATCGACTGCCAGGCAGTTTATGCCATAAGAGGGGGGATAGACTAAATCCTACAAGGTAATCCAGTGCTCTGCGAGCTAAATAAGCATCAACAAGACTAGGATTTAATTCTCTGGGATTTTCAATGGCGTTTTTGACAGCATTTTTTGTTACTTCAAAGAATACCACACGTTTGACATCTAGATTTGTCGTTAGCTTTTTTTCTTTTAGAACCTCTTGAACATGCCAAGATATCGCTTCTCCTTCACGATCAGGGTCCGTTGCCAGATAGAGAGTATCAGCTTTTTTGAGAGCTTTGGCTATGTCATCGATATTTTTCTCAGATCCCTCTGCAGATTCCCAGATCATCTTAAAATCATGATCTGGATCTACGGATCCACTTTTGGAAGGCAGATCACGAACGTGACCATAACTTGCGAGTACTTGATAGTCTTCACCTAGATATTTATTAATTGTTTTTGCTTTTGAGGGCGATTCTACGACAACGACTTTTTTCATGTTTTATATTCTCAATTTCCTCTTCAGCTCTGAATATCAGTTTTTAAACTAACTTCATTCAACAAAGACCTTAGTATTCTACCACCTAACTCTAATTCTAGAATTACAGTCATTACTATTGTAGGTGACAACTGACATTCTTGGATCAATTCGTCAATACTTATTGGAGAAAAGCTTAGATTTTCAAGGATAATTTTTCGCGCCTTATCTAGAACGCTGTCACTAATAGAAGGAAAAGGGGATGGTAAGGGAGGGGGAGAACTTTCTTGAATTTGGTGATGAGATGTTTTGTTCAAACCTGATATGACATCGTCCGTTGATTGAACCAATATGGCGCCATCTCTAATAAGACGATTACTTCCATGATAGCGAGGATCAAGAGGAGATCCTGGAACGACAAAAATATCTCTGCCATAGTCCAAAGCCCTATGAGCGGTTATTAAAGAACCTGATCGTAAAGCAGCTTCAATGATGATGAGTCCTTGGGAAAGCCCTGCAATAATACGATTACGACGTGGAAATAAGCTTGCTGAAGGAGGCGCATCAAAAGCAGATTCACTGATTAAGAGACCTTTTTGACTAATTTCATGGAATAAAGATTCATTTTCAGTCGGATATATTGTGTTGATTCCTCCTGCAACAACAGCAATGGTTCCTGAGTCTAAAGAAGCAGTATGGGCTGCAGAGTCGATGCCACGTGCAAGTCCTGAGACAATTGTTGCGCCTTGATGGCTTAACTCTTTTGCAAACGTTCGAGCTAAGTGTTTACCATGGGCAGAGGCATTACGTGCTCCTACAATAGCAATGTTTAATTCACTGTTTAAAAGAGATAAATTGCCTTTGACGCTTAAAAGGGGAGGGGCATCACTGAGTGGATAAAGATTTTTGGGGTAGAGTTCTTCGCCATAAGCAATAAGAGATGCGCCAAAAGCTTGATGACATTCGAGTTCCATTCTAGCTTCCTCTTGAGAGAAAATTTTAAGAGGTGTGAGTCCCCCACCTTTTTGAGCAAGAAATGGAACCTGTTCTAGAGCTTTTTTTGCAGAGCCATATTTTTGCAGTAGCCCGAAAAAAGTTATCGGTCCAACATTTTGACTACGACTTAATTGAAGCCAATGAAGCTTTTCATCAGCAGATAATTCAGGACTTGTCCATTTTGCTTTTAGGCTTTGAAGCGCCAATTTTTGGTTCCTTCCCTGCCAGCAGTCTATTTATATTGTCAGTATGCTTGAAAAGAACCAATAAAGCAAGAAAAGTTGCCCAAATGGCGATTGATGTATCTAAAAAAAGCAAAGACCAAATAGGCGCTGATGCGCTAGCCACAATGGCTGCTAAAGAAGAATATCTCCAAATGACTGCTGTGAAAGTCCAAGTTCCAAGAATAAGTAAACCTAAGGGCCAGCTCGTAACAAGAATAACGCCAAAAGTTGTTGCAACTCCCTTGCCTCCTTTAAAATTAAGCCATACTGGGAAAATGTGTCCCAGCACCGCTGCAGCACCTGCAAGCAATAGGGCTTCTTGTGAAAAGGAAAGAATTTTTAAAGAAAGAATGACGAGGACGCCTTTTAAGCTGTCACCAAGGAGCGTTAGAATCGCAACAACCTTATTTCCAGTTCTTAAGGCATTAGTAGCACCAATGTTGCCTGATCCTATGGTGCGAATATCTTGGCCTGTGAAATGCTTTGTAAAAATATAACCAGACGGAATGGACCCTAAGGCGTAGCCATAAAGAAGAGCGATGAAGGAGTATAAAAAACTCAGCATTTATTTTCCTATTTCATTTTATTTTTGTTTTGTCTTAAAACTTCATAAAGAGCAACAGCAGCGGCATTTGATACATTCAATGTACTAAAAATACCACTGGTGGGGAGTTTTACAAGAAAGTCACATTTTTCTTTTGTAAGCCTTCTTAATCCTTTGCCCTCTGACCCAAGAACAATTGCAATTTTTCCTTGTAACTGAATCTCATCGATTGTTTTTTCGCCCATCTCATCAAGGCCGACACACCAAAAACCTTTATCTTTAAGAATATCCATTGCTCGTGAAAGATTAATCACACGAATGACGGGTATAATTTCGAGCGCCCCTGAAGCAGCTTTAGCTAAGGCTGAATTTGTTTCAAGCGCGGAGTTTTGATCAGTTACAATGATGGCAGAGGTATCAAACGCAGCTGCTGAACGCAAAATTGCACCTAAGTTATGTGGATCAGTGACTTGGTCAAGAATCAGAACATGCATGTCATTTGCACTTACATCAATGTCTTCAATGGCCATTTCAGGGAGAGGCTGTATTTGTAAAGCGATTCCCTGATGAACAGCAGAGGGACCAAATAATGTCATAAAGCGATCTTTATCTGCAACTTCTATAGACAAGTTTTTATGGATTTGCTTAGCTTGCTTGATGATACTTTGATCCAACACCTCTTTATTGATCAATAGAAGGTGTTTGCAACATCGATTTGGATTTAAGAGGGCTGCTTCAACTGTATGAATTCCATAGATCCAAAGTGTATTAGAAGTTTTGTGTGACTGATTCTTTTTGAATGGGGAAGGGCTTTTCTTCATTACTTTTTCAAAATCTTGTGTTTGTCGAAATACTTTACATTTTTTGACAATTCATTTATACGTTTTAGGTTAAATATCCAAAGAGTTTTTCATGATTCGGTCGTTATTTTTTTTTCTGCTAATATTGATAACTCCTCTTCACGCCGCTGAAGGTCCAGGTAAAATAGGCGTTAAGACTGATTTTGTCACAAAAGGCGAGATTAGTAAACTTTTTCGCAACTTCGGACAAATTGAAGCTTCACGTCAGGCCGATATTTTGGCTCAAGTGGATGGTCAAGTGGCTAAAGTTCTTGTTAAGGATGGAGAATTAGTGAAAGCAGGACAAGAATTGCTTTTGCTTGATACCAAGTGGTCACGTAATCTTGAGGGAATTAAAGAAAAGCAAGAAGCGCTAGTTAAAAAAAGGTTAGCGCGTTTAAAAAAGCTTCATTCAGCCAATACTATTGCAACGAAAGATCTTGAACGACAAGAGATGGATCTATTGCAGGTTGAAGCCTCAGTCAATGAATTAAAAGACACACTGAACAAATCAGTTATTAAAGCTCCTTTTGATGGAATTGTTGGTGAAATTAAATTCAAAGCTGGGACAGTCCTTAAAAAAAACGACAACATCCTTAGACTAAGGGATATTAGTCCCTTTGAAGTCATTTTTGAGATCCCAGGGGATGAAAGGAAAAATATTAAGATTGGGCAATTAGTCGATGTCTATGTTTCTGAAACGCCCGCAAAAAAGGTTTCAGCCTCTATTTCAGAAATTAATCCGTTTATAGCGCCTGATACTTACACGGTTAAGATAAAGGCTATTATCGAAAATCCCAAAGATTCTTTGGATCTGTTAACTCCAGGTATGATAGTGCCGATCGTTGTTAAATTGCTTTCCTATGAAGATGCGATATTATTACCGCTCTCAGCATTAGTGGTCGATGAAAAAGGCATAGGTGTTTATAAGGTTATTGAGGGTAAGGCTAAAAGAGTTACTGTCGAGTATGATCTTATGCAAGATGAATTCATCCGAGTGATTAAGGGAGTTGAAAAAGGAGATCAAGTGATCGTTCAAGGGCAAGATAACGTCTTTGAAGGTGCTGAACTCAATATCTTGGATAGTCAGAAGAAGTAATCTTTAATGACCACATATTTTCTTAGAAATCCTATTTTTGCAATAGTCTTAAACCTGATGATTTTTCTGGGTGGACTGCTCTCATTAGAACACTTGACCGTGCGAGAATATCCTCCGATCCCATCAAATGTGGTTATTGTGCAAACTATGTATCCATTGGCAAGCGCCAGCGTTGTTGAAAGTCGTGTGACAACGCCTCTCGAGATGGCGCTTTCAGGTATGAAGGGGATTTTAAAAACTGAATCTGAGAGTATGCGAGATTTTTCGCATATAAAAGTGACATTTGCTCCAGGTGTAGCTCTTACCGATGCAATGGCTGAACTGAGAGAAAGACTGTCAAATGCTTTGAGTGATTTACCTAAAGAAGTGAATAAGCCTCGTTACGCTTTTAATTCCATTTGGTCCGATCCTTTTATGACTTTGGAAGTAAGTAACGAGAGTCAGCTTTCTGATATGGAAATGAGTGCTCTTTTATCTCGTGTTGTTGAGCCAATGCTTATGTCAATGCCTGGTCTTCAAAATGCATATAATCGAGCAACACAATACGGTATTAGCGTCAAACTAAAGCCTGAAATGTTTGCCAAATGGAACTTTAATGTATCAGATATTGTAGGGGTCATTGATAACGCTAATAAAGATTTACCTGCTGGTGAAATCAAAATTGGAAGGGGGCTGGTCCCTCTAGTTTCAAAATCGCGTATAGGATCTATTGAAGATTTTCGTAATCTTGTGATCAAGCAAGTGAAATCAATGCCCGTTAGATTAAGTGACGTGGCGGATGTGGTTTTTGAGCCTCTTAAAACAACCCCTCTTGCTTTTAAAAACAGTAAAAAAACAACCTATGTTTCTTTGTTGGTTGCTCCTGAGGCTAATCCTCTTGAGGTATCGAAAAGTGTACGTGAGTTGCTACCGCGCATTAATGAAATGATGCCTCAGGGAATTAAAATCACTGTTGTTGAGGATAATACGGATGCAATCCGTTCTTCGATTTCAACCGTGTACAAGACAATTCTTGAGTCTATCTTTTGTGTCTCTGTAGTTATCTTTTTGTTTCTAGGATCTATGCGACTTTCTTTTGTGCCGATTGTTACGATACCTCTTTGTTTAATGGGAGTTTTACTCTTGATGTATGGTTTGGGCTATACAATTAACAAAATGACATTATTAGCAATGGTCTTGGCCATTGGCTTGGTGGTTGATGATGCCATTGTGGTGCTTGAAAATGTTAGGCGGCATTACTCTTCTGGGGTGTCAGCTTTTGAAGCTGCAATCAGAGGATCTAAGGAAATAGGTTTTGCGATTATTGCTATGACACTAACTCTTAGTTGTGTATATGCGCCTCTTTTATTCTCAAAAGGGTTGACCTCTCAGCTATTTACTGAATTTGCTGTAGTTTTAGCTGCAACGGTTATTATTTCAGGCATTGTGGCTCTTACGCTTTCGCCTTTGATGACTTCAAAAGTTTTGAGGAGTTCTAATCATTTAACCAAAGCGTTTGAAATATTCTATGATCACATTGCTATCGCTTATGGAAAAAAGCTTCAAATCCTCATCGCTAAGCCTAAATTGCTCCTGGCGTTTCCTTTAATGATTGGTATTGGCGTGGTGCTATTAAATTATTTACCTCTAAGTTTTATTCCCGATGAAGATCAAAATGCCATTTATGGTTATTTAAACGCACCGAAGTTTAAAAATGATAAAGAGTTGCTTACATATTCAAAACGCTTTGAAGATATTTTACGAAGCACGGATGGAGTGGAAGAGATTTATACGACTATTTGGATGAAGGAACATGTGTTAGTAACGGCTAAATTTAAACCACGTTCTGATCGAAATCGACCTATAAGAAACGTTCTGCAAGAATTAAGAGGGAAAATAAAAGAGCTAATTCCTACTGGCAATTGTCATGTATGGCTTCCTCGTCCTGAGATTTTAAGAGATGAACAATCCGATTTTAGAGTTATTTTTCAATCAACCCAAGGTTATGATTATTTATTCAAAGTTGTGGGAGGCCTTAAAGAAAAGTTTGATGATAGTGGTTTTTTTGAGCAATCAAATTTTAATGCTCAAATGAATAATGTCGAGCTTTCATTGACCATGGATCAGGCACGTTTAAAAGCCTTTAATATTGAATCAAACGTGGCTAGTAAACAACTACGTTATCTTTTTGGTGGGCTTTATGTGGATAGAATGGAGTTGAAGGGCGTGAATTACCCAATTCACATAGAGAATTCTTCTTCATGGCCGAGGTCTAAAGATGATATTGCAAATGTCATGATAAAACAAGGTGAAGCAAGATGGGGGGCTTCTCAAGAAGACCAGAAGAAAGATAAAGACAAGAAGAGATTCACTCCTTTAAGTGCGTTCACAAAGATTGAGATTAAACCCGATTTGTCTCCTTATTTTCATTTTAATAAAATTAAGGCGCTATCATTGGATTTGTCTTTAAAGAAAGACGCCCCTATTTCTAAAATCATGGAGTGGTTAAATCAACAGTTGAAACCCTTGATGTCAAAGGATTTAACTGTTGTAATTTATGGAAACATACTTAAAACCATAGAAGCTAAGCATGAGCTTTACATAAATTTTCTGTTGGCGTTAGTCTTTATTTATCTGATTCTCTCTGTTCAGTTTAAAACATTTTTTGATCCTTTGATCATTTTAACAACTGTACCTTTGTCAACAATTGGCGGTCTTCTCTTTATTTGGTTGTGGGGAGAAGGACTCAATCTTTATACCCAGATTGGATTGATTACCCTTGTTGGTCTTATTACTAAGCATGGCATTTTGATTGTATCTTTTGCGGAAGACTTTATACGCGCTGGTACGCCATTATTAGAAGCGATTACCAAAGCTAGCCAATTACGTTTACGACCCATTTTGATGACGACATTGGCTATGATGGCTGGTGCAATTCCTTTGATGATCGGTTTAGAGCCAGGATTTGAGGCACGCCGAGAGTTTGGTTTAGTGCTCTTAGGCGGTCTCGGTATTGGTTCTTGTCTGACGTTAGTTTTGATACCTTTGGTCTATTACTGGCTCAATAGACTCAAGAGAGATTTTTTTGTAAAAAATAAGCGATAAGATACCGCTTATTTCTTTGTTTGTTATTGAATTTGATCGATAGCACTTTTCATACACTCAATACAATGCCCTGGTTTTGTTGCTTCTTTTAGTTGGGTGAGTTTGCTTGTTATCTTACTTAATTCTGGGTATTTTTCAAAAATCACAATGTGTGTACACAAACGAGCTGCCGTAGCTTTGAATTTTTCTTCTGTTGTTTCAGCTTCCCCTAACTTTTTAGCGAGACATTTGATGAAGCCATTAACCTGGGAATTAGAGTGAGTTTTCTCTGCAAACAATGGTCCATACAGTGCATCAATGACTTCTGATATAAAGTTAGATAAATTCACTTCTTCTTCAATATCCGGTAAAAGAGTTGATTGAAGAAGCGCTTTCGTTTGTTCAGCATTCATGAGCTCTTCAATTTCATGATGAGATGCTGCTTTTGTAATAGGTTTTTCGTCTTCTCTGAGCTCATGACCTGCGTTGCTGGTGGCAAGAAGTGGGGACTCGGATAAGAAAACACTTAAAACAATGTAACACATAAATTTGATATATTTTAACATTCTAAACCTCCTTATTTGCTGTGTGAGTCTACAAAAGAAGAGGTAGAGGGGATTTGTCAAGAATTTAAAATTTGAAAACAAATTTAATAAATAATTTTATCTGCATGAATTTCAGATTGACAATGTTCACAAAATTCCTATAGATCGCCTATAGCTAGGTTTATTTGACCGACACTGTCGGGAGGGGTGGCCGAGCGGTCAATGGCAGCAGACTGTAAATCTGCCGACTTATGTCTACGCAGGTTCGAATCCTGCCCCCTCCACCATCACAGGATGTGATGAGATTTATAAAGCGGGTGTAGCTTAATGGTAAAGCTCCAGCCTTCCAAGCTGGCTACGAGGGTTCGATTCCCTTCACCCGCTCCAAAATTTTGTGTTTGTTCAAGTGGAAGAAAATTGTTTTTGAGGAAAGGGTGATAAGAGATGAGTAAGGCGAAGTTTGAGCGGACGAAGCCGCACGTAAACATCGGAACGATTGGACACGTAGACCATGGAAAGACAACGCTAACAGCAGCGATAACGAAAGTGTTGTCAGAGAAGGGTGGAGCAACGTATACAGCGTATGATCAGATCGATAAAGCACCAGAAGAAAAAGCACGTGGTATTACGATTTCAACGGCGCACGTAGAATATGAGACAGACAAGCGCCACTATGCGCACGTGGACTGCCCAGGACACGCGGACTATGTGAAGAACATGATTACGGGTGCGGCGCAGATGGACGGAGCGATTTTGGTGGTAAGCGCAGCAGACGGACCGATGCCCCAGACAAAAGAACACATTTTGTTGGCCCGTCAGGTTAACGTGCCAGCGATGGTAGTGTTTATGAACAAGGTAGATCAAGTAGACGACCCAGAGTTGTTGGACTTGGTGGAACTGGAGATCAGAGAGTTATTGACGAGCTATGGATTTCCCGGGGACAAGATTCCAGTGGTGAAGGGGTCAGCGTTGTGCGTGATTGAAGATAGAGATCCAAAGATTGGTCGTGAAGCGATTATGCAGTTGATGGATGCGGTAGATAGTTATATTCCACAGCCTGTACGTGATATTGACAAGCCATTTCTGATGCCGATTGAAGACGTATTTTCGATTTCAGGGCGCGGAACAGTGGTGACAGGACGCGTAGAGCGCGGAATCGTGAAGGTTGGAGAAGAAATCGAGATCGTGGGAATAAAGCCAACAACGAAGACAACGGTAACGGGCGTCGAGATGTTCCGGAAGCTGTTGGATGAGGGACGGGCAGGAGACAACATTGGAGCGTTGTTGCGTGGCGTTGAAAGAGAAGCAGTAGAGCGTGGACAAGTGTTGGCAAAGCCAGGAACGATTACTCCTCATACAGATTTCGAGTGTGAGTGTTATATTTTGAAGAAAGAGGAAGGTGGACGCCACACACCATTTTTCTCAAACTATAGGCCACAATTTTATTTCCGTACGACAGACGTAACGGGATCCGTCGACCTGCCAACAGGCGTAGAGATGGTGATGCCCGGAGATAACATTAAGTTGGTGGCAAAGTTGATTGCACCAGTGGCGATGGATGAAGGATTACGCTTTGCTATTCGTGAAGGTGGTCGTACCGTCGGTGCCGGTGTTGTGACTAAGGTGATTAAGTAACGCATCAATTGCTTTAAGCTGTATAAATTAACTTCAGAAGAATCAAAAAAAGCTTGATCTTCTGGAGTTAATTGTTTAGGAGTGTAGCTCAACTGGCAGAGCGTCGGTCTCCAAAACCGAAGGTTGTGGGTTCGAGTCCCCCCACTCCTGCCAAGCTTTGAAGCAAATTTTTGAAAGACGAGGAATGGCTAAAGTAAGTCCCATTGAGTTCATAAAGCAGGTACGTCAAGAAGTTGGTAAGGTTGCATGGCCAAGTCGCCGTGAAACAATGGTGACGTCTTTGATGGTGTTTATTATCTCACTGATTGCTGCAGTCTTTTTTCTTGTAACTGATGGCAGTATTGCCTTCGTTGTTAACTTGATAATGAAATAAGGGTTTTGGCCAATGTCGCCATCAGATAAGCCTCGTTGGTATGTAGTGCATGTCTATTCCGGTTCTGAACGTAGAGTAGCTGAGACGATCCGCGAGCAAGCAGAAAAAAAGAATTTAAAAGAAAAAATCTTGGATGTTTTAGTCCCAGTCGAAGAAGTGATTGAGATTAAAAAAGGTGAGAAATTAAGTTCTGAAAAGAGCTTTTTCCCTGGTTATGTGTTAGTTCATATGGTTATGAGTGATGAAACTTGGCATTTGATCAAGAGTACCGCAAAAGTCACTGGCTTTTTGGGTGGCAAGGGAAAACCAAGTCCTATTAGTGAATCTGAAGTAACGCGATTACTTTCGCAAGTGCAAGAACGTCAATCGAAACCAAAACATACATTAAGGTTTGAAGTGGGTGAGCAAGTGCGCGTTTCTGATGGCCCCTTTGCTTCCTTTAATGGAATTGTTGAGGACATTGATGAAGAAAAAGAACGCTTAAAAGTTTCTGTTTCTATTTTTGGTCGTGCCACACCTGTGGATCTTGATTATACACAAGTTGAAAAAGTTTAGCCCCTGGTGGGGTTAGTGCGGAAGGTTGGCCATAACCGCTTACCGCAAACCTGAAGCTAAAGAGGAGTACTATGGCAAAGAAAATTCAAGGTTATATTAAGTTGCAGGTTCCTGCTGGTTCTGCAAACCCATCACCACCTATTGGTCCAGCTTTGGGTCAACAAGGGTTGAATATTATGGAATTTTGCAAAGCATTTAATGCGCGCACTCAAGAGCTGGAAAAGGGAATGCCTATCCCAGTCGTGATTACGGCATATTCCGATCGTTCGTTTACTTTTGAAACGAAAACACCTCCTGCTAGCTTTTTCTTGAAAAAAGCCGCTGGTCTTCCAAAGGGATCAAAGACACCAGGTGTAGGATTTGTGGGTAAGGTTACGATGAAGCAAGTTCGTGAAATTGCTGAGAAGAAGATGGTGGATTTGAATGCGAATGATCTGGATGCTGCGTGTCGTATGATTGCAGGTTCTGCACGTTCCATGGGTATTGAGGTTGTGGAGTAAATCGATGGCAGGAAAAAGATTAAGAAAGATACATGAAGAAATCAATCGCGTTACTCACTATAGTATTGATGATGCTGTAAAGCTTGTTAAGAAATACGCTACAGCAAAGTTTGATGAAACTGTTGAGTTGGCTATTAATTTGAATATTGACTCACGTAAGTCGGATCAAAACGTACGTGGCGTTGTGCAACTCCCCAATGGCACAGGTAAGACAGTGCGTGTGGCAGTTTTTGCACGAGATGCTAAGGCAGATGAGGCAAAGAAAGCAGGCGCTGACGTTGTGGGTGCTGAAGATCTTGCTGAGAAAATTTTAGCGGGCTCAATCAATTTTGATCGTTGCATTGCAACTCCTGATATGATGGGTGTTGTTGGACGTGTTGCTAAAGTTCTTGGCCCTAAGGGATTAATGCCAAACCCAAAACTTGGGACTGTCACGCCGAATATTACTGAAGCGGTGAAGGCAACCAAAAGTGGGCAAGTCGAGTACCGCTCTGAAAAGGCTGGAGTTATTCATGCGGGTATTGGAAAGGCGAGCTTCACAGAAAAAGCTTTGGCCGAAAACCTGAAAGCATTGAGTTCCGTTATTACTAAAGCACGTCCCGCTGGAGTTAAGGGTACATTTGTGAAGAGTGCTTTCTTAAGCTCTACAATGGGTCCTTCTGTCCAGATAGACTTAGCAGATCTGCAAAAGTAATAATTGTTAAAAATTCCCCTTGCGGGAATGTGGGGGAAATGATAAGTTTCCCCGCCCTGTCCAAGACTGCAGGCGTAAACATTTGTTTGCTTAATACCCTGCATAGACAGAAGAGGTGCCTATACAACTCTATGTAAAGCCGTCTTCTGGGACAGTTTTTGAGTGGAGTCCCTTGTTTCTTGGAAATAAGGATTTACAAAGGAGTAATGGTGTGAATCGTAATGAAAAAGAAGCCTTTGTAACGTCACTGCGTGCTGACTTAAGTGATGCAGGGATTGTGGTTGTGACGAGGCAGTCAGGATTGACTGTATCTGAATCAACAGATCTTCGGCATAAAGTACATAAAATCGGTGGACGTTATAAGGTAGCAAAGAACACCCTTATTCGACTGGCAATTAAAGATACGGCCAATGAGGCGCTTACGGATCATTTAAATGGTCCTGTGGCGCTTGCATATTCGCCAGATCCTGTTGCTGCTGCCAAGATCACGGTTGAGTTTGCCAATAAGAACGACAAGTTGGAAATCGTTTGTGGCATGCTCGGAGATAAGCTCTTGGATAGTAATGGAGTCAAAACGCTTGCTAAATTACCATCGCTTGATCAATTGCGTGGTAAGTTGGTTGGTCTCTTACAGGCTCCTGCAAGCAAGATCGTTGGCGTTCTGCAAGCCCCTGGGGGTCAAGTGGCGCGTGTTCTTTCTGCGTATAGTCGAAAAGGTTAATAATTAGATTTGTATAGGAGTTAAAAATGGCGGATTTAAATAAATTAGTAGACAGTTTGTCTTCTCTGACAGTGATTGAAGCTGCAGAATTATCAAAATTACTTGAAGAGAAGTGGGGCGTAAGTGCTGCTGCTCCTGTTGCTGTAGCTGCAGTTGCTGCAGGCGGCGATGCTGGTGCTGCTGAAGTTCAAACTGAATTCCAAGTTGTATTGACAGATGCTGGTGCAAACAAGATTAATGTGATTAAAGAAGTTCGAGCAATCACTGCTCTTGGTCTCGTTGAAGCGAAGAATTTGGTAGAAGCTTTGCCAAAGCCCGTTAAAGACGGTGTAAGCAAGGATGAAGCTGAAAAAATTAAGAAGCAACTTGAAGATGCTGGAGCAAAAGTCGAGCTCAAGTAGTATTTTCTTAGTTTAATAAGCTTGCGCCTGAGAGGATGCAGATAGTAAAACTCTCGGGCGCCTTTGCATATTTTAACTTGGGGCTTAAATGTGAGTTCCAATAGTGACTAAAGAGACACGTCAGGATGACGTGTGTTGCGTAACTTTCGAGAGGCATGAATGGCGGTTTCCCTTCCAGGTCGTAAGCGTATAAGAAAGAGTTTTGAGCGTCTTAGTGGCGTAGCATCGATGCCCAATTTGATCGAGCTACAGAAAAATTCATATGAGATGCTTTTGCAAAAAAATGTCAGTGCTGAAAAGCGGGCTGATGTTGGACTCCAAGCCGTTTTTAAATCGGTTTTTCCTATTAAAGATTTTGCTGAAAAATCTCAGCTTGAGTTTTTTAAATATGAATTTGATGAACCAAAGTATGACGTAGAAGAATGTCGTCAGCGTGGTGCTACTTATTCTGCTCCTATAAGAGTAACCTTACGTCTTGTCGTTTGGGATACAGATTCTGATACTGGATCAAGATCCATTCGTGATATTAAAGAGCAAGATGTTTATATGGGGGATATCCCCTTAATGACAAATAACGGTACTTTCATCATTAATGGTGTAGAGCGCGTTATTGTTTCACAAATGCATCGTTCACCCGGTGTGTTTTTTGATCATGATCGTGGTAAAACCCATGTTTCAGGAAAATATCTTTTTTCATCGCGTGTAATTCCTTATCGTGGATCTTGGCTAGACTTTGAGTTTGATGCGAAAGATTTACTTTATGTTCGTATTGATCGTCGTCGTAAACTGCCAATTACTACATTGCTTATGGCGCTTTATGATGAAAAAACGGAAAAGAAATTTGATAAAGGTGATTTCTCTTTAACAGAGAATCTCTCTGCTAGTGTGAATGGCCTTACACGCTCTGAGATTTTACAATATTATTATGAGACCGTTGTTTATTCAAAAAGTAAAAAAGGGTGGAAAACTGTTTTTAACCCACTTCGCTGGCGTAGTCGTAAACTTACAACCGATATGGTTGATGCAAAAACTAATAAGGTTGTTGCTGAAGCAGGATCCAAAATCACACCACGTTTAGCAAAACAATTGCAAGAGCAAGGTTTGAAAGAAATCTTGGTGTCAGAAGAAGATCTGATTGGTAGATTTCTAGCTCAAGATATGGCTGGTTCCAAGCAAGGAGAATTACTCGCCACGGCTGGTGATGAAATTACTGAAGCTGTTTTCAATTCTCTTGAGAAAGCAGGGTATGATGAAATCCCAACGTTAGCTATCGACGACGTAACGAAGGGACCATATCTTAGAAACACATTGATGTCTGATCGGAACTATAGTCGTGAAGATGCGTTGATTGATATTTATCGTGTTATGCGTCCTGGTGAACCACCAACCGTTGAAAGCGCTGAAGCTCTTTTCTACGGGTTGTTCTTTGATCAAGAGCGCTATGATCTTTCAGCAGTTGGTCGCGTGAAAATGAACGCGAGACTAAACCTCGATATTAGTGACGAAATTAAAACTTTACGTCGTAAAGATATTCTTGAAATGGTTCGGGTTTTGCTTGAGCTTAAGGATGGTCGAGGGGAAATCGACGATATTGATAACCTCGGAAACCGTCGTGTGCGCCCAGTTGGCGAGCTTTTGGAGAACCAATTCCGTGCCGGTGTTCTGAGAATGGAGCGTGCTGTTCGCGAACGAATGAGCTCTGTTGAAGTCGATACAGTGATGCCTCATGATTTGATTAATTCCAAACCTATATCTGCAGCGATCAAAGAATTTTTTACTTCGTCGCAGCTATCACAGTTTATGGATCAAGTGAACCCACTTGCTGAAATAACCCACAAACGTCGCCTTTCTGCTTTAGGGCCAGGTGGTTTGACTAGAGATCGTGCAAGTTTTGAAGTTCGTGACGTGCATCCGACACATTATGGTCGTATTTGTCCAATTGAGACTCCTGAAGGACCCAATATTGGTTTAATCAACTCATTGGCTACCTATGCGCGTGTAAATAAGTATGGATTTATTGAAAGTCCGTATCGTCGTGTTAATGACCGACAAGTAACAGATGAAATTGTTTATCTATCTGCGACAGAAGAGGGGCGATACACAATTGCTCAGTCCAGTGCTTTGTTAGATAAGGATGATCGTTTTGTTGAGGAATTCGTCAGTTGTCGTAAGGCAGGTGAGTTCACAATAGCGCCCCCTTCAGATATTGATTTTATTGACGTATCTCCAAAGCAAATGGTTTCAGTGGCTGCATCCTTGATTCCATTCCTTGAAAATGACGATGCTAACCGTGCTCTCATGGGATCAAACATGCAACGTCAAGCAGTTCCTTTGCTTCAAACTGAGGCTCCTTTAGTTGGGACTGGAATGGAAAGTGTTGTTGCTTCTGACTCAGGAGTGTCTGTTATTGCTCGTCGTGATGGTGTTGTTGACCAGGTAGATGCAATGCGTATTGTTGTGCGTGTTACAGAGCGTACAGGCGAAGCGGGGTCAGTTGTCGACATCTACAATCTGCAAAAATTTCAACGCTCTAACCAAAATACAGCTATTAACCAACGACCTCTTGTTCGTTCTGGTGATGTTGTTAAGGCAGGTGACGTTATTGCTGATGGTCCGGGCATTGATTGTGGTGAATTGGCCTTGGGTAGAAACGTGCTTGTAGCCTTTATGTCTTGGGGCGGATATAACTTTGAAGACTCAATTATTCTTTCAGAGCGCGTTGTTCGTGAAGATGCTTTTACTTCAATTCACATGGAAGAATTTGAGGTAATGGCTCGTGATACAAAGCTTGGACAAGAAGAAATTACCCGTGATATTCCCAACGTTGGTGATGATGCTTTGCGTCATTTAGACGAAGCTGGAATTGTATCTATCGGTGCCGAAGTGAAGCCGGGTGATATTCTGGTTGGTAAGGTGACGCCAAAAGGTGAAACACCAACCACACCTGAAGAAAAATTGCTCAGAGCTATTTTTGGCGAAAAAGCTTCGGATGTAAGAGACACCTCATTGCGTGTACCTCCTGGTGTGTCTGGTACTGTGGTTGAAGTTCGTATTTTCTCTCGACGTGGTATTGATAAAGACGAGCGCGCCCTTGCTATTGAAAGAGCAGAGATTAACCGTCTTGCGAAAGACAGGGATGCTGAAAGGCAGATTCTTGAACGTGGTCTTTATGCGCGTATGGAAGAATTACTTGTAAACCAAAAAATAATTAGTGGTCCTAAAGGAGTTAAAAAAGGTACTCAAATAACTCCTGACTTGCTTGCTGAGCTTAAAAAAGCTCAATGGTTACAAATCTTTGTTGAAGACGATAATGTGATGCGTGAAGTTGAGGCTCTTAAGTCTCAACATGAGCTGGATATTAAACAGCTTGAGCGCCGCTTTGAAGATAAGGTGGAGAAAGTCCGTCGTGGTGATGAGTTGCCAACGGGTGTCTTGAAGATGGTTAAAGTTTTCGTGGCAACAAAACGTAAGATACAAGCCGGCGACAAAATGTCAGGTCGACATGGAAACAAAGGTGTCGTTTCTATCATTGTGCCTGTTGAAGATATGCCTCACTTGGAAGACGGTACTCCTGTTGATATTATCTTGAATCCGCTTGGTGTTCCTTCTCGTATGAACGTCGGACAGATTCTTGAAACACACCTTGGTTGGGCTTCTGCAGGACTTGGTCGTCAAGTAGCTGAAATTTTGAGCCATATGCATAATGGTAAGAAAAAGCCTGATGATCTTAGAAGTCATTTGAAACAAGTTTACCATCGCAAGCAAGATCAAAAAGCTGTTGAAAGCTTGAATGATTATCAACTTGTTGAAATGGCTTGCAGCATGGTTAAAGGCGTGCCAATGGCAACACCAGTATTTGACGGTGCTCATGAACCTGATGTGGTCAATGAATTGAAAAATGCTGGACTGCAAACCTCAGGTCAAGTGAGACTCATTGATGGCAGAAACGGTGAGTTTCTTGAACGTCCTGTGACTGTGGGATACATCTATATGTTGAAACTCAATCACATGGTTGACGATAAGATTCACGCTCGTTCTGTTGGTCCATACAGTCTTGTGACGCAGCAACCACTTGGTGGTAAAGCACAGTTTGGTGGTCAACGTTTCGGAGAAATGGAAGTTTGGGCGCTACAAGCTTATGGTGCTTCTTATTCCTTGCAAGAAATGCTTACAGTTAAATCAGACGACGTCTCAGGACGTGCGAAGGTTTATGAGGCTATTGTACGTGGCGATGATACTTTTGAGTCGGGGATTCCAGAATCTTTCAACGTTTTGGCGAAAGAATTGCGGTCCCTTGGTTTGGATTTTGATTTTGGACAACAAAATCAGGACTCTTAAAGACGAATTTTAGATAGGCAGGATTTCCAGATGAACAATTTGATGAACATTTTCGGGAAAGCAAAAGGACCAGATAGTTTTGACTTTGTGAAGATTGGTATTTCCAGTCCAGACAAAATCCGCTCATGGTCTTTTGGTGAGGTTAAGAAGCCTGAGACCATTAACTACAGAACCTTTAAACCAGAACGTGATGGTCTGTTCTGTGCACGCATTTTTGGTCCAATTAAGGATTACGAATGTCTTTGCGGTAAATATAAACGCATGAAATATCGTGGAATTATCTGCGAAAAATGCGGTGTAGAAGTAACGCTTGCAAAAGTACGTCGTGACCGTATGGGGCACATTGAATTAGCTTCTCCAGTAGCGCATATATGGTTTACAAAGTCGATGCCAAGCCGCATTGCGACTATGGTTGATCTTTCTTTGAAAGCCTTAGATAAAATCCTTTATTTTGAAGCTTATATTGTTACTGAGCCAGGATTAACACCTTTGAAACTTCATCAGATGCTTACTGAAGAAGAGTATATTGATGCTCAGGACGAGTACGGAGAAGAATCTTTTAAGGCAAGCATTGGAGCTGAAGCGCTTAAGGGAATGCTGGCAGAGATTGATTTAGAGAAAGAACGCAATAAACTCCGCGAGGAAATGCGCGACAATAATTCAGAGATGCGTCGTAAAAAACTGGTTAAGCGTCTTAAGGTTATAGAGGCATTTTTAGAGTCTGGATCTCGTCCTGAATGGATGATTTTGGAAGTATTACCGGTTATTCCACCTGAATTACGTCCCTTAGTTCCTTTGGATGGCGGTCGTTTTGCAACGTCGGATTTGAACGATTTATATCGTCGCGTTATTAACCGTAATAATCGTTTGAAGCGTCTTATCGAATTAAGGGCGCCTGAAATTATCGTACGCAACGAAAAGAGAATGCTGCAAGAATCTGTAGATGCTCTTTTTGATAACTCGCGCCGTAGTCGTCCTATCACAGGAACGAACAAGCGCCCCCTTAAGTCACTTTCTGACATGCTTAAAGGAAAACAAGGTCGTTTTCGTCAGAACCTACTTGGTAAGCGCGTCGATTATTCGGGGCGTTCAGTCATCGTTGTAGGACCTCAGCTGAAGCTCCATGAGTGCGGATTACCAAAGAGAATGGCTCTCGAGCTATTTAAGCCTTTTGTGTATTCAAAACTTGAACGTTATGGCTTGGCTAGCACTATTAAAGCTGCAAAGCGGATGGTTGAACGTGAGCGTCCTGAAGTTTGGGATATTTTAGAAGAAGTGATTCGTGAACATCCTGTACTTCTAAACCGTGCGCCAACGCTTCATCGTCTTGGTATCCAAGCGTTTGAACCTAAACTGGTTGAAGGTAAAGCAATTCAACTTCATCCCCTGGTTTGTACAGCTTTTAACGCAGACTTTGACGGTGACCAAATGGCTGTGCACGTACCACTTTCAGTGGAAGCCCAGCTTGAAGCGCGTGTCTTGATGATGTCAACGAATAATATTTTAAGTCCTGCTAGCGGACGTCCAATTATTGTTCCTACAAAGGACATCATCCTTGGTATTTACTACCTTACGATGGAAGCGTCAGGCTTGGTGGGTGAAGGAAAAACTTTCTCTAATATTGGAGAAATAGAGTTGGCTTTAGCTCATGGATGTGTGAAGCTTCACTCAAAAATAAAAGCACGCCGCGCCTTAATTGATGAAAATGGTAGAGAGTATATCAAAATCATTGATACTACTCCTGGCAGGATGATTTTAGGTGAAATTTTGCCAAAGCATCGCAATGTGCCATTTGACATTATTAACCGTTTATTGACCAGCAAAGATGTAAGTCGTTTAGTAGACTTAGTTTATCGTCACTGTGGTCAAAAAGAAACTGTCATTTTTGCTGATCGTATGATGGCTCTTGGTTTCCGTTATGCAACTGCTTCTGGTGTTTCTTTTGGAAAGGATGACTTGGTTATTCCTGGTGAAAAAGAAAAGATGGTGCAAGAAACACGTGATTTAGCTTCTGAATATGAGCGTCAATATCTCGATGGTTTGATTACACAAGGCGAAAAATACAACAAGGTTGTTGATGCTTGGTCAAGGTGTAGCGATCAAGTTGCTGCTGCAATGATGAAAGGTATGGCTGAGCCAGGTGATAATGAAGTAAACTCAGTTTACATGATGGCTCACTCAGGAGCGCGTGGATCTGCAGCGCAGATTAAACAGCTCGCAGGTATGCGTGGTCTTATGGCAAAGCCTTCAGGTGAAATTATTGAGACGCCTATTATTTCAAACTTTAAAGAAGGTCTTACCGTCCTTGAATATTTCAATTCAACACACGGTGCTCGTAAGGGTCTCTCGGATACGGCTCTCAAAACAGCAAACTCTGGTTACCTAACGCGTCGTTTGGTTGACGTTGCGCAAGATTGTGTCATTACCGAAGAAGATTGCGGTACAACAAAAGGTATTACCGTAAAGGCCGTGGTTGAAGGAGGCGAAATATTAACGCCATTAACTGAAAGAATCTTAGGGCGAACTGCTTCACAGGATCTGGTTGATCCAAACTCAGGTGAAGTGATGGTTGCAGCTGGCGAAATTGTAAACGAGTCTCATTTAGAGCGTATTGAGCAAAGTAGCTTGGATGAAGTACATATCCGTTCCATTTTGACTTGCGAATCAGTCATTGGTGCTTGTTCATCTTGTTATGGACGTGACCTTGCTCGTGGTACACGAGTGAATCATGGGGAGGCGATTGGCGTTATTGCTGCACAATCCATTGGTGAGCCAGGTACGCAGTTGACAATGAGAACATTCCACATTGGCGGTACGGCACAAGCTGCGAGTGAACGATCCAGTATTGAAGCTTCTTTTGAGGCGAAGGTTGATATTAAAAACCGTAACGTTGTTACTAACAAAGATGGCGTTCTCGTTGTGATGAGTCGTTATTGTGAGGTAATTCTTAAAGACAATAAGAACCGTGAACGTGCACGTTATAAGATTCCGTTCGGAGCTAAGTTGTTAGTTGATGAAGGAACAAAGGTGAAAATGGGCCAACGCTTGGCTGAGTGGGATCCTTACACTGTTCCAATTATTTCAGAACGTGATGGTATTGCACACTTTGTCGACTTGGTTGATGGTGTTTCGATGCGCGAAGTTATGGACGAAACGACCGGTATTGCTAGTCGTGTTGTGACCGACTGGCGTCAACAAACACGTGCTGCTGAATTGAAACCACGTATAGCTCTTAGAGATGCTAAAGGTGCTGCTCTTAATCTTTCTAGCGGTCTAGAAGCTCGCTATTTCTTGCCAGTAGACGCTATTTTGAATATAGAAAATGGCGTGAAGGTTCATGCAGGTGATGTTATCGCACGTATCCCTAGAGAGTCATCGAAGACTCGAGATATTACCGGTGGTTTGCCGCGCGTTGCTGAACTTTTTGAGGCACGTATTCCTAAAGATCATGCGATTATTAGTGAGATTGCAGGACGGGTTGAATTTGGTAAGGATTACAAAGCAAAGCGTCGTATTCGTATTGTTCCTGAAGACGCACCAGAGCTTGCAGTTGAGTACCTTGTACCTAAAGGACGTCACGTGGCAGTTCTAGAAGGAGATTACGTTCAAAAAGGTGAATTGCTCGTTGATGGTAATCCCGTTCCCCACGATATTTTGCGTATTTTGGGGGTCGAGGCTTTGGCAAGTTATTTAATAAATGAAATTCAAGAAGTTTATCGACTTCAGGGCGTGCCCATTAACGATAAACATATTGAAGTGATAGTTCGACAGATGCTGCAAAAGGTTGAAATTGTTGATGTTGGTGATACAACTTTCTTGCTCGGTGAAAATGTGGATCGCACTGAGTTTGAAGCAGTCAATAATAAGGTTATGGCTGAAAGTGGACGCCCTGCACAAGCAATACCTGTTTTGCAAGGTATTACAAAGGCTTCCTTGCAAACCCGCTCCTTTATTTCTGCGGCATCTTTCCAAGAGACAACTCGCGTGCTTACTGAGGCTGCAGTTGCAGGTAAAGTCGATCATCTTGAAGGACTTAAGGAAAACGTGATTGTTGGCCGTTTAGTGCCTGCAGGAACGGGAAGTATGGTGAATCGCTTGCGAAAAGAAGCTGCTTTATTGGATGAGGCCAGTGGTAGCGGGAAGGTCAATTTAATGGCTGCCCAGCAAGAAAACCCCGCTCAAACTGAGTCGAGATCTTAATAAAGTTAAGATTTCTTAATAAAATGCCAGTTAAGTTAAATTGAGAGCTTGACTGGCGGGCTTACCCTGACTAGTATGCCGCCTGTCGCATTTTAACGTGACTCGCTTGAGTAAAAAGATTTTAACCATCTGAAAATAGAGCTTTATTTCAGATGAGGTTTTATTTATATAAGAGCAAACACTCAAAAGAAAGGATATGGCTTAATGCCTACAATTAACCAGTTGATTCGTAAGCCAAGGGAGAGTAGTCCTCCCCGTAATAAGGTTCCAGCTTTAAAGAGCTGTCCACAACGCCGAGGTGTGTGTACGCGTGTAAGTACGACAACCCCAAAGAAGCCAAACTCCGCTTTGCGTAAGATTGCGCGTGTGCGTTTGACAAGTGGATTTGAAGTCACTGGTTATATTCCAGGTGAAGGTCACAATCTTCAAGAGCACTCCGTTGTTCTGATCCGTGGTGGACGTGTACGCGACCTTCCAGGTGTGCGCTATCACGTAATTCGCGGTGCACTAGATACTCAAGGTGTTCAAAATCGTAAGAAAAGCCGTTCTAAATACGGCACAAAGCGTCCAAAGTAGGAGATATAAATGGCACGTCGTCGCGCTGCAGAAAAACGCCATACGCTTCCAGATCCAAAGTTTAATAACCTTGTTCTGGGTAAGTTTATTAATAATATTATGGTTACAGGCAAAAAGTCTGTTGCTGAAAGCATCGTTTATGGTGCGCTGATTGAAGTTCAAAAGAAAATCAATCGCGATCCTCTTGAGGTTTTCTATGAGGCGTTGGATAATGTAAAACCGGCAATTGAAGTGCGTTCACGTCGTGTTGGCGGCGCTACATATCAAATACCTGTCGAGGTACGTTCTGATCGTGCGCAAGCTTTAGCTATCCGTTGGATTATAGATATGTCTCGTAAGCGTTCAGAGAAGACTATGGTTAATCGTTTGGCTTCGGAATTGATTGATGCAGCTAATAATACTGGTGCGTCTATTAAGAAACGTGAAGATACAATCAAGATGGCAGAGGCAAACAAGGCCTTCTCACATTATCGCTGGTAGGAAAGGACTATAAGGTAAAAACAATGGCGAGAACGACACCCTTAGAACGATATCGCAATATTGGGATTATGGCCCACATTGATGCTGGGAAAACCACCACCACGGAGCGTGTCTTATATTATACTGGTAAATCCTACAAAATTGGCGAAGTCCATGAGGGTGCCGCTACGATGGACTGGATGGAGCAGGAGCAAGAGCGTGGTATTACAATTACCTCAGCTGCTACAACCTGTTTTTGGAATGATCATCGTATTAACATTATCGATACTCCCGGACACGTTGACTTTACTATTGAAGTAGAACGTTCCCTTCGCGTTCTTGATGGTGCGGTATGCGTTTTTGATAGCGTTGCTGGTGTTGAGCCGCAGTCTGAAACTGTTTGGCGTCAAGCAGACAAATATAGCGTTCCACGTATCTGCTTCATCAATAAGATGGACCGTATAGGCGCTGATTTTTATCGTTGTGTAGATATGATTGTTGACCGCTTAGGTGCTACACCGTTGGTTCTTCAGTTGCCTGTTGGAAGTGAGGCTGAATTTTCTGGTGTTGTAGATCTTCTTACCATGAAGTCCATTCGTTGGATGGATGAAAAGCTTGGTGCAGAATTTGTGTCTGAAGAAATTCCTGTAGACCTTCAAGAAAAAGCGAAAGAATATCGCAAAAAGTTGATTGAGACTGCAGTTGAACAAGATGATGCTGCCTTAGAGGCTTATCTGCAAGGAAATGAGCCTTCAGTTGAAGTTTTGAAGAAGTGTATTCGTAAGGGGACATTAGGATATGTTTTTGTACCGGTGATCTGCGGTAGCGCTTTTAAAAATAAAGGTGTGCAACCTCTTCTTGATGCGGTTACAGACTATTTGCCTTGTCCGCTCGACGTTGGCGTTGTTCATGGTACCAATGTTGATGGTGACAAAGAATTGAGTCGTCAGCCAGCTGATACTGAACCATTTTCTGGTTTGGCATTCAAAATTATGACTGATCCATTCGTGGGATCCTTGACGTTCGTGCGTGTTTATTCTGGTGTTGTGGAAAGCGGTTCCTATATTTACAACTCTGTAAAAGATTCACGTGAGCGTGTAGGTCGCATGTTGTTGATGCATGCAAACAGTCGTGAAGATATTAAAGAAGCGCGTGCTGGTGATATTATTGCACTTTGTGGATTAAAAGATACAACAACAGGCGATACTCTTTGTGATCAAAACAATAAAGTTATTTTAGAGCGCATGGAATTCCCAGAGCCCGTTATTGAAGTGGCTGTTGAGCCAAACACTAAAGGGGACCAAGAAAAGATGGGATTGGCGCTTGCGCGTCTTGCTTCTGAAGATCCATCATTCCGTGTGTCCTCTGATCCTGAGAGCGGTCAGACCGTGATTAAGGGGATGGGTGAGTTACACCTTGAGATTATCGTTGACCGTATGAAGCGTGAATTTAAAGTTGATGCGACAGTCGGTCAGCCACAAGTTGCTTATCGTGAAACCATTACTGGTACTTCTGAAGTTGATTATACACACAAGAAACAAACAGGTGGTGCTGGTCAGTTCGCTCGTATTACTGTGCGTTTTGAACCACAAGAACGTGGACAAGGTTATCAGTTTGAAAGCAAAATTGTGGGTGGATCAGTACCAAGAGAATATATTCCAGGTGTTGAAAAAGGTCTGAACTCTGCACGTGACAACGGTGTAATTGCTGGATATCCAATGATTGACTTTAAAGCTACATTGATTGACGGCGCATATCACGATGTTGACTCTAGCGTCTTAGCTTTCGAAATTGCTGCAAGAGCTGCTTTCCGTGAAGGTATTAGAAAAGCTTCTCCAAAATTGCTTGAACCTATTATGAAGGTTGAGGTCGTAACTCCTGAAGAATATATGGGAGATGTGATTGGAGATCTTAATAGTCGTCGCGGTCAAGTTTCAGGTATGGATCAAAGAGGGAACGCACGTGTTGTTTCGGCAATGGTTCCTCTTGCAAATATGTTTGGATATGTTAATACTTTGCGATCCATGAGCCAAGGGCGTGCACAATATACAATGCAGTTTGATCACTATGATCATGTTCCTCAGCACGTTGCAGATGAAATTGTGGCAAAGCAAGGTTAAAGAACATAATGAAAGATAACCAAGGAAAGGGTGATAAGAGATGAGTAAGGCGAAGTTTGAGCGGACGAAGCCGCACGTAAACATCGGAACGATTGGACACGTAGACCATGGAAAGACAACGCTAACAGCAGCGATAACGAAAGTGTTGTCAGAGAAGGGTGGAGCAACGTATACAGCGTATGATCAGATCGATAAAGCACCAGAAGAAAAAGCACGTGGTATTACGATTTCAACGGCGCACGTAGAATATGAGACAGACAAGCGCCACTATGCGCACGTGGACTGCCCAGGACACGCGGACTATGTGAAGAACATGATTACGGGTGCGGCGCAGATGGACGGAGCGATTTTGGTGGTAAGCGCAGCAGACGGACCGATGCCCCAGACAAAAGAACACATTTTGTTGGCCCGTCAGGTTAACGTGCCAGCGATGGTAGTGTTTATGAACAAGGTAGATCAAGTAGACGACCCAGAGTTGTTGGACTTGGTGGAACTGGAGATCAGAGAGTTATTGACGAGCTATGGATTTCCCGGGGACAAGATTCCAGTGGTGAAGGGGTCAGCGTTGTGCGTGATTGAAGATAGAGATCCAAAGATTGGTCGTGAAGCGATTATGCAGTTGATGGATGCGGTAGATAGTTATATTCCACAGCCTGTACGTGATATTGACAAGCCATTTCTGATGCCGATTGAAGACGTATTTTCGATTTCAGGGCGCGGAACAGTGGTGACAGGACGCGTAGAGCGCGGAATCGTGAAGGTTGGAGAAGAAATCGAGATCGTGGGAATAAAGCCAACAACGAAGACAACGGTAACGGGCGTCGAGATGTTCCGGAAGCTGTTGGATGAGGGACGGGCAGGAGACAACATTGGAGCGTTGTTGCGTGGCGTTGAAAGAGAAGCAGTAGAGCGTGGACAAGTGTTGGCAAAGCCAGGAACGATTACTCCTCATACAGATTTCGAGTGTGAGTGTTATATTTTGAAGAAAGAGGAAGGTGGACGCCACACACCATTTTTCTCAAACTATAGGCCACAATTTTATTTCCGTACGACAGACGTAACGGGATCCGTCGACCTGCCAACAGGCGTAGAGATGGTGATGCCCGGAGATAACATTAAGTTGGTGGCAAAGTTGATTGCACCAGTGGCGATGGATGAAGGATTACGCTTTGCTATTCGTGAAGGTGGTCGTACCGTCGGTGCCGGTGTTGTGACTAAGGTGATTAAGTAATTATTGATTGTTATAGGTAAAGGTAATGGAAAACCAAAATATACGCATTAGACTAAAAGCGTTTGATCATCGACTGCTAGATCAATCAACGCAGGAAATTGTAAACACAGCTAAAAGAACTGGTGCGGTTGTACGAGGCCCCATTCCTTTACCTAATAAGAAAGAGATTTACACAGTCAATAGAAGCCCGCATATCGACAAAAAGTCGCGCGAGCAGTTTGAAATAAGGACACATAAGCGTCTTCTCGATATCATAGAGTGGTCACCACAAACGGTAGAAGCTCTGAAGAAACTCGATTTGGCTGCTGGTGTTGAAGTAGAGATTAAGCTTTAAACGGGGCCATGATGCGAACAGGTTTACTTGCGGAAAAAGTTGGAATGACAAGAATCCTTACAGAGAAAGGCGAACATGTGCCTGTAACTTTGTTGAAGGTAGATGATTGTCAAGTTGTTGCTGTAAGAACAAAAGAAAAGAATGGCTATACAGCTATTCAAGTTGGAGTCGGCAAAGCTAAGGTTAAAAATGTGACGAAAGCTTCTCGCGGTACATATGCGAAGGCTAAGATTGAACCAAAAAAGAAGCTAATTGAGTTTAGGGTAAGTGATGAAGCCTTGCTTAATGTAGGAGACAAAATCTCTGTAGAGCACTTTGTTGCAGGTCAATATATTGACGTTACTGGAACATCAAATGGTAAAGGTTTTGCTGGTGCTATGAAGCGCCATAATTTTGGTGGTTTAAGAGCCAGCCATGGTGTGTCAGTTTCACACCGTAGTCATGGTTCGACTGGTAACCGCCAAGACCCAGGACGTGTCTTCAAAGGTAAGAAGATGGCTGGACATCTTGGTTGTGAGCGAGTAACTGTGCAAAACCTAAAAATTCATGCGACATACCCTGAAAAGGGACTTATAGCAGTTGTCGGAGCTATCCCAGGTAATCCAGGAGGCTTTGTGACGATTCGTGATGCAGTAAAAAGAAAGATGCCTGCAGATCTTCCATTTCCCGCGGCCTTAATTAAAGCTGGTGCAGAGGGAGGAAGTAAGGTGTCAGTAACTGACAGCCCGAAGCAAGATGAGCAGGTAACGCAAATAGTTCAAGAACCTTCAGTAGAGAGTTCCTCTGAACAAGCTCAAACAGAGAAAGTAGAGTCATGAAGTGCGAAATAAAGAGCATTGATAATAAAACGATTGGCGACATCGAGCTCGCTTCAGAGATTTTTGGTCTGCCAACACGTGAAGATATTTTAGCCCGTATGGTTCATTGGCAGCTTGCAAAAAGAAGAGCCGGCACACATAAAACTAAGGGCGTTAGTGAAGTTAGTGGAACGACAAAGAAGCCTTGGAAGCAAAAAGGTACTGGTCGTGCACGTCAAGGTAGTCTTCGTTCAGCCCAATTTAGGGGTGGTGGCGTTATTTTTGGACCGATTGTACGTTCACATGCCTATGACTTGCCAAAAAAGGTTCGTCGTTTAGCCTTGAAAACAGCGCTTTCAGCAAAATTTTCAGAAGGAAAGCTACTTATCCTTGACACGCTGCAAGTAAAAAGTCATAAGACTAAAGAAATTTTAAGCAAGATTAAAGCCTTAGGACTTACATCGGCCCTGGTAATTGATGGTGAAACAGTGGATCAGAACTTCTCTAGAGCCGCTTCAAACCTCGTGGGAATAGACGTGTTAGCCCAACAAGGCATCAACGTATACGATATTTTGCGCCGTGATATCCTGGTTTTGACTAAGGATTCAGTGAAATACTTAGAACAGAGGTTGAGATGACAAAAAAGGCTACAACAAAGAAGACCAAGACTGATAAGAAAGTGGCCGTCACTGAAAGGGCTTTTTCAATCATTAAGGCTCCTTTGATTACAGAAAAAGCGACTCTTGTGTCCCAAGAACGTCAGTTTGTATTTTTGGTTTGTCCAAAGGCAACGAAAAAAGAAATTAAAGAAGCTGTAGAAGCAATTTTTAAGGTCAAAGTAGAAGCCGTTAATACATTGATCAACAAGGGTAAAGAAAAAAGATTCCGCGGTTTCCTAGGTCAACGTTCAGACAAGAAGAAGGCCTATGTAAAGCTCGCTGAAGGGCATACTATTGATGTTGGAGCTGTGATCTAAGATGGCATTGAAGCAATTTAAACCTGTCACACCAGGACAAAGACAACTTATTCTCGTTGACCGAAGCGGACTTTGGAAGGGGAGACCTGAAAAATCCCTTACAGAGGGCATGACAAAGACTGGCGGTCGTAATAATAATGGTCATATAACCACACGCCATATTGGTGGTGGTGCGAAGAGGTTATATCGTAAAATTGATTTTAAGCGTCGTAAGGATGATGTGTTTGCTGTCGTGGAGCGTATTGAGTACGATCCGAATAGATCAGCATTTATCGCTCTTATTCGTTATCAATCTGATTCAACGCTTGCCTATATTTTAGCGCCTCAAAGACTCGCAGTTGGTGATAAGGTTGTCTCAGGAGATAGGGTTGATATTAAACCAGGGAATGCATTGCCTTTAAAGAGCATTCCCGTTGGAACAATTGTACACAACGTTGAAATGAAAGCGGGTAAGGGTGGACAATTAGCACGTTCTGCGGGAACTTATGCGCAGATCGTAGGTCGTGACTTAGGTTTAATTCAATTGCGTCTTTCTTCTGGCGAACTACGCGTTGTGCCGGGAGATTGTCGAGCATCTATTGGTGCGGTTTCTAATCCTGATCAAAAGAACATCAGTATTGGTAAAGCGGGTCGTAATCGTTGGTTTGGTATTCGTCCAACGGTGCGTGGTATAGCAATGAACCCAGTTGATCACCCACACGGTGGTCGTACAAATGGTGGTCGTCACCCGGTGACACCGTGGGGTATTGCGACAAAGGGTCGTAAGACAAGGCATAAAAAGCCTTCGGATAAACATATTATTAGTCGTCGTAAGAAATAGGAGTAGTTTGTGGCACGCTCTGTTTGGAAAGGTCCTTTCGTTGATGGATTTCTGTTGAAGAAGGCAGAAAAAGTTCATACTCAAGGCCGTAAAGAAATTATTAAAACATGGTCAAGACGTTCGACCATATTACCTCAATTTGTGGGCTTAACATTTGCAGTTCATAATGGTAATAAATTCATCCCTGTTCTGGTCAGTGAAGAAATGGTGGGGCATAAATTTGGTGAATTTGCACCAACCCGTACTTTTCATGGGCACACAGGTGGTAAGAAAGCTACAAAGGTTGCATAAAGATGTCTAAAAAACCAACGCCACGTCAATTGAAGGATAATGAGGCAAAGGCAACATTAAGTACGGTAAGGACAAGTCCACGTAAGCTTAATATTGTTGCTCAAATGATTCGAGGTAAGTCTGTTTCACTTGCTTTAGAAAATCTTTTATTTTCAAAAAGACGCATAGCAAAAGATGTTTACAAATTGCTTATATCTGCGGTAAACAATGCTGAAAATAATCATGGGCTTGATATTGATCGCCTTTATGTGGCGGAAGCTTATGTGGGGAAAAGCCTAGTTATGAAGAGATTTCATGCAAGGGCACGCGGAAGTGCTGGACGTATAGAAAAGCCCTTTAGCAATATTAGTATTATCGTCCGTCAACAAGAGGTTGCTGCATAATGGGACAAAAAGTTAAACCTATTGGTCTGCGCATAGGCATTAATCGCACTTGGGATTCAAGGTGGTTTGCGCATAAAGGTACTTATGGTGATCAACTGATTCAGGATTTAAAAATTCGTGATTTCCTGAAGGAAAAATTACCGCAGGCTGGTATTGCGAGAATTATAGTAGAAAGACCTGCTAAAAAAGCAATTATTACAATTCAGACAGCTAGACCTGGTGTGATTATTGGCAAAAAAGGTTCTGATATTGAGGTTTTGAAGGCAGCTTTAACAAAAATGCTGGCAACTGAAGTGAGTCTCAATATTGTTGAAGTGCGAAAGCCTGAATTAGAGGCTTCACTTGTAGCAGAGAGCATTGCCCAACAGATTGAAAGACGTGTTAGTTATCGTCGTGCCATGAAACGTGCAATCCAAACATCTATGCGTATGGGGGCTGAAGGAATTCGTATTATCGTTTCAGGTCGCCTAGGGGGTGCTGAAATTGCTCGTGTGGAGCAGTATCATGAAGGAAGAGTGCCGCTGCATACATTGAGGGCTGACGTAGACTATGGACACTGTGGTGCTGAAACGACCTATGGTGTTTGTGGAGTAAAGGTTTGGATTTATCGCGGTGAAGTTTTAGAGCGTGATGCTTTTGCGCAAGATCGTCGCTATAGTCATCAACAATCACCAAGAGCTTAGTGTTTAGGGAAAGATTAAGATGTTAGCTCCTAAGAAGACAAAATATAGAAAAGCACACAAAGGCCGTATTCATGGTATGTCCAAGGGTGGGACAAGATTGAATTTTGGGTCATTTGGGTTGAAGGCTTTAGAACCAACACGTGTGACTGCAAGACAGATTGAAGCGGCACGTCGTGCTATTACACGTCACATTAAAAGAAGTGGACGCGTTTGGATTCGCATATTTCCCGATGTACCAGTGTCGACAAAGCCAGCTGAAGTACGTATGGGTAGCGGTAAAGGTAACCCAGAGTTTTGGGTATGCCGTGTAGCACCGGGAAGGATTCTTTTTGAATTAGAGGGTGTTCCCGCGGATTTGGCAAAAGAGGCCTTTTTATTGGCAGCTGCGAAATTGCCAATTAAAACAAAATTTGTTACACGTCTCGCATCAGGAGTATAGAGTATGAAAACAGAAGAGATTCGTGTAAAAACCGAGAGTGAGCTTATGGATATGGTTGTGAAGCTTAAGCAAGAGCTCATGAATCTAAGATTCCAAAAGGTGAATGGTCAGCTTGCGTCGACGACGCGCTTTAAGACAGCACGTCGTGAAGTTGCTCGTATTAAGACGGTGATGGCTGAAAAGCAACGTACTGGTAAAGGAGTTTAAGATGCCTAGAAGAGTGCTTCAAGGCGTTGTTGTTAGCAATAAATGCGATAAAACAATAACAGTAACAGTTCAAAGACGTGTGATGCATCCTGTTTACAAAAAATTTATTACACGCTCGAAGAAATTTACAGCTCATGATGAGAACAACCAATGCCAAGTAGGTCAAGGTGTAAAAATTCGTGAGTGTAGACCAATTTCCAAGACGAAACACTGGGAAGTTGTATTTGAGTCATAAGCGGTAGTGTTTAGGGTTAAAAATGATTAGAGAACAAACAAATTTAGATGTTGCTGATAATTCTGGTGCACGACGCGTGGAGTGTATAAGAGTGCTCGGTGGCTCAAAGAGAAAGACAGCATCAATTGGAGACATTATTGTGGTCGCCGTAAAAGATGCTATTCCAGACCGTAAAGTTAAAAAGGGTGAAGTTCACAAAGCTGTGATTGTAAGAACAGCTAAAGGTATCCGTCGTAATGATGGATCTGAAATTCGTTTTGACCGTAACGCCGCTGTGTTGATCAACAACCAAGGTGAGCCAATCGGTACACGTATTTTTGGTCCCGTTACCCGTGAGCTTCGTGCCCGTAAGTATATGAAAATTATCTCTCTTGCACCTGAGGTTCTTTAAATGATGATAAAAACACATGTTAAAAAGGGTGACCAAGTTATTGTCATTTCTGGTAAGGATAAGGGAAAAATTGGACAGATTTTATCTGTGAACCGAAAAGATATGCGTGTTGTTGTGCAAGGTGTTGGCGTAAAAACTAAACACCAAAAAGCGACAATGGCAGACACAGGTGGGTTAAAGAAGATAGAGTCTTCCATACATATTTCTAACGTGATGCACTTGGATCCAAAAGATAACAAGCCAACACGTATTGGAAGAAAGATTCTAAAGGATGGTGCCAGAATACGTTTCGCAAAACGTTCTGGTGAAGCGATTGATAAGTAAAGGTTTTAATAATGGCGCGTTTGATTGAACATTATAAAAAGGTCGTACAGCCAACTCTCATGAAAGAGTTTAGCTATACAAATCCTATGATGGTTCCACAGATCGAAAAGATTGTGATTAACATGGGAATTGGTGAAGCGGCCCAAGATAAGAAAAAGCTTGAGATAGCCGTTGATGAGTTAGCTGCAATTTCTGGACAAAAGCCAGTTGTGACAAAGTCACGAAAGTCAATCGCTGGGTTTAAGTTGCGTGAGAATATCGGTATCGGTGCTAAGGTAACTCTTCGCAATAAAAGAATGTACGAGTTTCTGGATAGGCTGGTGAATATCGCAATGCCACGTATTAGAGACTTTAGAGGGCTTTCTTCAAAAAGTTTTGATGGCAATGGAAACTTCGCAATGGGTGTTAAGGAACACATCATATTTCCTGAGATTAACTATGATAAAATTGATAAGATTCACGGATTGGATATTATCATTGTGACTTCAGCCAAGACTG
Organism: Candidatus Nucleicultrix amoebiphila FS5; assembly: GCF_002117145.1. Classification (NCBI taxonomy): domain Bacteria; kingdom Pseudomonadati; phylum Pseudomonadota; class Alphaproteobacteria; order Holosporales; family Nucleicultricaceae (SeqCode); genus Nucleicultrix (SeqCode); species Nucleicultrix amoebiphila (SeqCode). The sequence continues at coordinate 1,690,676 of NZ_CP008743.1, forward strand.
ACAAAGAGGCTGTTGCATTACTGAAAGCGTTTAACATGCCATTTACAAGTTGAGGGTGAGTCGTGTCTAAAAAGAGTTCAATTGAAAAAAATAACCGCCGCAAGAGTATGTCGGCTAAATTCAAAGCGCGGAGAAATGCTTTGAAAAAGATAGTGATGGATAAGGCTTTGCCTGCTGAAGAGCGTTTTCAAGCCTCTCTTAAGTTGGCTGAAATGCCAAGGAATGGATCTGCAACACGTATACGTAACCGTTGCGAATTGACGGGTCGTCCACGTGGATATTATCGTAAGTTTAGATTGTGTCGCATGATTTTCCGGGATTTAGCTTCAGAAGCATTGATCCCTGGCGTCACAAAGTCAAGTTGGTAAGGAGTTAAAAAATGAATTTATCTGATCCTATTTCAGATTTGTTGACGCGCATACGTAATGCGCAAGCTAATCGTCAAGAGACAGTGACTTCTCCTTCCTCAACTGTAAAAATAAATTTACTTGAGGTTTTAAAGCGCGAAGGTTATATCCGTGCATTTAAGACTGTACAAAATGGTCCACGCGTGGATGTCATTGTAGAGTTAAAATATACAGACCCCGACAATCAACCTGTCATTCAAATGATTGAAAGGGTATCAAAGCCAGGCCGCCGAGTTTATTCAGCGCTTGAGAAAATGCCTAAAGTCTATAATGGTTTGGGGATTTCAATCCTATCAACGTCAAAAGGCGTTATGTCAGACCATGAAGCGCGTGAGGCAAATGTTGGTGGTGAAATTTTGTGTCGGGTATTCTAAAGGATAAAATATGTCACGTGTTGGTAAACACCCAGTAATAATTCCTGCAGGCGTCGATGTAAGTCTAACGTCTGGAGATATAAGTGTTAAGGGAAAAAACGGTCAGTTAAGTATTAAACTTTCGACTGAAGTGATTGTGAAATCAGAAAACGGCGAAGTACTTGTACGTCCACGCACAAATAGCAAGCAAGCTAGAATGGCTTGGGGAACAACTAAAAAACTGATTCAAAATCTTGTTGATGGCGTTACAAAAGGGTTCACAAAGATCCTGGAAATTAACGGCGTTGGTTATCGTGCAGCTGTTCAAGGAAAGAATCTCGTGCTGAGCTTAGGCTTCAGTCACGAAGTGATTCTTCCAGTGCCAGCGGGTCTTACAGTCAAATGTGAAAAGCCAACATCTGTAGCAATCTCAGGTGCTAATAAAGAACAAGTAGGAGCATTCGCAGCCGTTATTCGTGATTTTAGACGTCCTGAACCTTATAAGGGCAAGGGTGTTAAATACGAAAACGAAGTAATTATGCGTAAGGAAGGTAAGAAGAAATAGCCATGTTAAACGCGCGCGATAAATTTTTAAGACGTAAAACAAGAAATCGAGTGAAATTAGCAGCATCTAACGAAGCAGCTATGCCACGACTTTCAGTTTTTCGTTCACGGAATAACATTTACGCACAAATTATTGATGATGCGAAGCGTCAAACAATTGTCGCTGCTTCAACTCTTGATAAAAGCTTGCGTGGCAAGTTAAAGTCTAGCGGCAACAAAGATGCAGCCGAGACGGTTGGAAAGTTGATTGCGGAAAAAGCAATTGCTTCAGGAATAAAATCAGTTGTATTTGATCGTGGCGGATATCTCTATCATGGGCGTGTAAAAGCGCTTGCTGAGGCTGCACGCTCAAGTGGATTAAAGTTTTAAGGAATTAAAAAATGGCTCGTAACGCTGCTGAAAGAGATGTTGAATACATAGAAAAGCTTGTGAGTATTAAACGCGTCGCTAAGGTTGTAAAAGGTGGTCGTCGTTTTGGATTCTCAGCTCTCGTAGTTGTAGGTGATGGAAAAGGTCGTGTTGGTTTTGGAACAGGTAAAGCTCGTGAAGTTCCAGAAGCAGTTAAAAAAGCTACCGAATCTGCTAAAAAATCTATGATTCGTATCCCCCTTCGTGAAGGGCGTACACTTCATCATGATGTCACTTCTATTTTTGGTGCAGGCCATGTACATATGAGAGCTGCTCCAGTAGGTACAGGTATTATTGCTGGTGGACCAATGCGTGCAGTTTTTGAGGCCTTAGGTATACAAGACGTTGTAAGTAAGTCACTTGGAACCAGCAGTCCACATAACATGGTGAGAGCGACAATTACTGGTTTGCAAAGAATACATTCCCCTCGGCAGATTGCTGCAAAGCGTGGTAAACGGGTAGGGGAAATTGTTGGAAGACGTGATCGAGATGCAGCTTTAGGTGATCAAGGCGATGAATAAGAATTCAGGTAAAAAAGTTAAAGTAACGCAAGTTGTTAGTGCGATTCGACGTAGAGAAGATCAAACGTCGACCTTAAAAGGATTGGGTTTAAAGAAGCTTCATCAAAGTCGTGTGCTTGAAGATACTCCTTCAGTGCGTGGGATGATAGAAAAGATAAAGCATCTTTTGAAAATTGAAGAAGTAAAGTAGAAGTTAAAGTAAGAGATTTGGGTACGCCAATGAAATTGAATGAGATAAAAGATAATCCAGGTGCACGTAAAGGACTCATGAGAGTGGGTCGTGGTATTGGTTCTGGTAAAGGTAAAACCTGTGGTCGTGGCGTTAAAGGACAAAAAGCACGTACAGGTGTATCAATCAATGGGTTTGAAGGTGGACAAAATCCACTCTATCGCCGTTTGCCAAAACGCGGATTTAACAATTTTAACTTTACACGAACAATTGCAACTATCAATATTGATGAGTTACAGATGGCTGTTGATTCAGGGAAGCTTGATCCTAAAAAGCCTGTTAACTATCAAATACTTGTTGAGAAAAACCTGGTCGATAAGCATGCGGAAGGTGTTAAGGTGTTAGGTAGGGGAGAACTAAAAGTTGCTCTTGACATCGAGGCGCTGAATGCTTCAAAAACAGCACAAGCTGCAATTGAAAAAGCTAAGGGGAAGCTCACTCTACTTGAGTCAAAACAATAAAGGATAACAATGGTTTCATCTGCCGAACAACTGGCGGCAAATTTTAGTTTCTCGTCATTTTCCAAAGCCGATGATTTAAAAAAGCGGCTTTGGTTTACATTATTTGCTCTTATCATTTATCGTATTGGAACGTATCTTCCCTTACCGGGAATTGATGCAGAACTTATGCGTCATATTGCACAACAAAATGCAGGAGGTATATTGGGGATTTTTGATAAATTCTCAGGAGGCGCCTTAGGACGTATGACTATTTTTGCGCTTGGTGTTATGCCGTACATTTCCTCGAGCATTATCGTCCAGCTTTTAACCTCTGTATCTCCTCAACTTGAGGCTTTAAAGAAAGAAGGTGAATCTGGTCGCAAAAAGCTTAACCAATATACACGTTATGGAACGGTTCTCTTGGCTTTTGTGCAGGGGTGGGGTATTGCTGCTGGTCTTGAGTCTATGCCGCAATCACCAGTTATTGATCCTGGCTTTTTCTTTCGATTTTCTGCAGTTATAAGCTTATTGGGTGGAACACTTTTCTTAATGTGGTTAGGTGAGCAGATCACATCACGAGGAGTAGGAAATGGTATCTCTTTATTAATCTTCTCTGGTATCGTGGCAAATATCCCTCATGCATTAGCAACAACTTTGGAGCTTGGAAGAACGGGTGCTCTCTCGTCTTTCTTTATATTTATCATTCTTTTACTGGTTATTGGATTAGTGGCATTTATCGTTTTTATGGAACGTGCCCAAAGAAGAATTTTGATTCAATATCCAAAGCGACAAGTTGGATCTCGTATGTATGGTGGGCAAAGTTCACACTTGCCTTTAAAAATTAACAGTTCGGGAGTTATTCCCCCAATTTTTGCAAGCTCTATATTGTTGTTGCCTGTGACGATGGCGCGCTTCTCTGCTTCAAATTCAGAAGGTATTCTGTCAAATATTTTATATTACATGAGTCCTGGTAAACCTTTGTATATGGGCATTTTTGTAGCTTTAATCGTATTCTTTGCTTTCTTTTATACCGCTGTCGTTTTCAACCCCGTTGAGACTGCAGAAAACTTGAAAAAGAATGGAGCAATTGTACCAGGATACCGTCCAGGCCAAATGACAGCTGATCACTTGGATTTTGTGTTGACTCGTTTGACGGTAGTTGGCGCAATTTATCTTTCTTTTATCTGTGTTCTGCCTGAAGTACTGATATCGAAATACTCTTTGCCATTTTATCTTGGTGGTACAAGTTTATTGATCGTTGTCAGCGTATCCATCGATACTGTTGCACAGATACAATCTCATCTTTTGGCTCATCAATACGAAGGCCTTATCCGTAAAGCTAATTTTATGAATAAGGATCGCAAGAAATGATCTTGATTCTTCTTGGTCCTCCAGGTGCTGGTAAAGGAACCCAAGCCCGTAGGCTTCAAGAAGAATTTCATTTAAAGCAAATAGCAACAGGTGATTTAGTGCGAGAAGAGATCGCTTCTGGAAGTGATCTTGGGAAGCGCATTAAGGCTATCATTGATCGTGGTGAATATCCTGATGATCAGATTTTTATTGATATGTTCCGGAGAGAGATGTCAAAACCCGCAAAAGGTTTTATCTGTGATGGGTTCCCTCGAACCATTAATCAAGCACAAGTGTTGGATGATTTTCTTACTGAAATTAAAAAGCCTTTGACTGCAGTGATAGAGATGGATGTTGATCAAGAACTTTTGATCAAACGTTTGTCTGGGCGTTTTAATTGTAAAGAATGCAAGGCTTCGTATAACGATTATTTTTCGCCGACATTAAAAGAAGGTGTATGTGACATATGTGGGAGTACTGAGTTTTTTAGACGCTCAGATGATAATCCTGAAGCAGTTAAAAGACGTTTTGAAGTGTATCGTGAACAGACATCTCAGTTAGTTGATTTTTATCAAGCAAAAGGATTGTTGTACCGTGTGAATGGAAATAATGCTCCTGATGAAGTGCATGCGGAAATTGTAAGGCTTATCCATAAGCTTACGTCAAGTGAAGTCTCCATTAAATTAAGCTCTTCTTAAAAAAATCTTCTGATGTAAAATAAAGACTCTGTTTTTTTGTGAAATCACATAAATAGCGCTATTTTGCGTACGGCAACTTTTACGAATTGATATTGGGTAAGAAAAAACGCTCCTCCTGAAAAGAAGAGCGTTTTTTTTGAGAATTAGATAATTATTTTTTATTTCTTTTTTGCATTTCTTCCACAAGCAACACCACATGCACCTTTTTTAGCAACTGCGGCTTCACCCATAAAATTCATTTTAGTTGATCCCGCTTTAACGCGAATTTTACGTCTTTCAAATTGTTTTAGAATTGAAGAAGACCAGTCGATCTTATCGAGTTCAAATACAGGTGTTACCTTACGCTTATTCGCTGTATCAAATAATCCATAAGCAAAATCAGAGAACGTAGGAGCTTTAGTTTTTAACCTTAAGACTGACTCCATAAAAAGCTGCCTTAGATATTGACTGGTTTCAAATAAAATCAGTTCAGGAGTTTTCATGGTTTTACTGACAGTATAGTTTGCTTGAAATCCATCTACGAGCACATCGTATATTGCTCCAGTAAAGACTCTTGAAAGTTCATGAACTTCATTTTCAACTTGCGTAATTGCTAGATCATCATCAGCATTGCGCAATGAAGAACCTACACCAATTGTTTGGCCAAATTGTTCAGCTAATTCTGATACGAAGTTTGGTTGATGCAGATCGCCGCCAGTATCAAGAATAACAGCTTTGCATTGATCAAATTCTGATAAAGTCCAGAATATCGCTGTTAGATCACCAAAGGCTTCATGGAATCCACCAGTATGGGGGGAATCAACATCAAAATATTCGGGATGAAAGATGTCAAGCATGGAATGTCCAGCTTCATGAGCGACTACATCTGAGGAACGACATGTTCGACCTTCTTTTTTGTCGGTACCAGTATAGTGGAAAAAATTAAGAACACGATCAGTGCCTTCTCGTGAATAGTAGGCATTTTCATCTTCACCCGCATTTGGGCTAATTTTAAGGATACCGTATTGTCTGCCATCCCAAGTTTTAACAGCCTTAGTTATAGAACTAGTAGTTGGGAACTTAGTTTTCAAGACTTCTAGATCGCCCCTTGTCATTCTGTAGACGCTTTCAACAATAGCATATGTTTGAATACTATCTAATTCATCGATAGTATAGGGACCATCGACAAAGTGTCCATCCTTACCGGGTTTTGCAGGGTTTTGAACCACAGTCATATCGCTATCTGTCGGACCCTCTGAAACTTTCTTTGGAATATACGAAACTTTAGAAAGTGTTTCTGTTACAGTAGCATCTTGTTCTACAATTCTTACTTTCGTGCCTTTACCAAGGTCTACAAATTCATCGCTTTTTTGTAGATTTGAAGCAATTGCGTTAAATGAAATTAATAAGCTCGCTGCAAAAGCTAAGCTTATAGGCTTTTTAAATTTTTCAAAGTAGGTTAGATGTAACATAACGCCTCCAATTTATTTTGTTTAAAGTGAAGGGGAGTAACGCCCTAAATTGCTTGCAACAGCAGCATTTAAAATATCCCCACGCTGTTTATGTTTAGAGAATTAAATTTAATAAAAATTTAATTAGGTTTTAATAAACCCCTAATTTTGCCAAAAATTTTATTTTTCATCATACTAACACTTGACGAGCGCCTCATAATTCCCTAGAAAGTGATCCAACCAATAAACATTGGTACATAAGTGTTGACTTTGGTAATGAGTTGCTTATACATTGCCGATCTAATGCATGTACCTATAAAAATTTTTGTAATTGTAGTGTAAGGAGATTGAGTGTGGCGCGTATAGCTGGTGTCAACCTACCGACTCAAAAGCGTGTGGTGATAGCCCTCAGATATATTTATGGTATTGGTCCATCGAATTCCAAGGAAATCTGTGATGAAGTAGGCATTCCTGCAGAATGTCGAATCCATCAACTGACCGATGATCAGATTTTGAAAATTCGTGAGTGCATAGATAAAAAAATCAAGGTAGAAGGTGATTTACGTCGTGATGTAGCGATGAATATAAAGCGCCTTGTTGATCTTGGTTGTTATCGTGGGTTGCGTCATCGTAAAGGTCTCCCAGTTCATGGGCAAAGGACTCATACGAACGCGCGCACTCGCAAAGGCAAAGCAGTCGCTATTGCTGGCAAGAAAAAGTAAAAACTTGAACGGATAGGATTTTTACACAATGGTAAAGCCAACCACTCGTTTGCGCCGCCGCGAGAGAAAAAATATTGTCTCTGGTGTCGCACATGTTAATGCAACTTTTAACAATACCATGGTCACAATCTCTGATGCCCAGGGGAATGCAATTTCCTGGTCTTCAGCAGGGATGATGGGATTTAAAGGTTCAAGAAAATCAACGCCTTATGCAGCACAGATGGCTGCTGAAGATGCTGGTCGTAAAGCAATGGATCACGGTATGAAGATCCTTGAAGTTGAGGTCAGCGGTCCAGGGTCTGGACGAGAATCAGCATTGCGTGCTTTGCAAGGTATTGGTTTTACAATTACAGCAATTAGGGATGTGACGCCTGTGCCTCACAATGGTTGTCGTCCACCTAATCGTCGTCGCGTTTAATTAGTTCTAATCATCAACCCTGAGAGGATACATCGGTGATACAGAAGAATTGGCAATCTTTGATTAAGCCCTATAAGCTTAATGTCAAAACTGATCTTGATCCAAGCCGTCGGGCTACAGTTGTAGCTGAGCCCTTAGAGCGTGGTTTTGGTGTAACCCTTGGCACGGCAATTCGTCGTGTTCTGTTATCTTCGCTGCAAGGTTCAGCGGTGACAGGTGTGCAAATTGAGGGGGTACAGCATGAATTTTCTTCGATCCCAGGTGTGATTGAAGATGTTCCTGAAATTATTTTGAACCTTAAAACTCTTGCAGTCCGCAAACATGGCGAAGGACCTCGCAAGGTTAGCTTAAAGGCGAATAAGGCAGGTCCTGTAACGGCTGGTATGATTCAGACAACTTCTGAAGTTGAAGTCTTGGATCCTGATTTGGTTATTTGTAGCCTTGATCAAGGTGGTAGTATTCATATGGAAATTACGATTGATTCAGGTAAGGGTTATGTACCATCTAGCCAATCACGCAGTGATGATCATCCTATTGGATACATTGCAGTTGATGCAATTTATAGTCCAGTTTTGAAGGTATCCTTTAAAGTTGAGAATACACGTGTTGGTCAAAGGACAGACTTTGATAAACTGATTCTTGATATTGAAACCAATGGTTCAGTAAAACCAGAGGATGCAGTAGCATTATCTGCTCGTATTCTTCAGGATCAACTTAAGCAATTTATTACTTTTGAAGAGCCAGAAATACGAGAAGAGACAGAGAAAAAATCTGATCTACCTTTCAACCGTAATCTTCTTCGTAAGGTTGAGGAACTTGAGCTTTCAGTGCGTTCGGCAAATTGCTTAAAGAATGAAAACATTGTTTATATTGGTGATCTTGTTCAAAAGTCAGAATCTGATCTACTCAGAACACCAAACTTTGGTCGTAAGTCTTTGAATGAAATCAAAGAAGTTTTAGCTCAAATGGGCATTGAACTTGGTATGCATGTTGAAGGGTGGCCACCTGAAAACATTGAAGAGCTTGCCAAAAAAATTGATGAGCCTTATTAAGCTCTATAAAAATTTAGGAGAGAAAAATGCGTCATGGTCATCGAGGAAGGAAATTTGGTCGTAAAAGAAGCCAAAGAAAAGCTTTGCTAACAGGATTAGCAAGTTCTTTGGTTCGATACGAGCAAATTAGAACAACCCTCGCAAAGGCAAAAGATATACGTCCAATTGTTGAAAAGCTTGTCACTGTAGGCAAAAAAGGTGACCTCGCAGCTACGCGTCGTGCTTTCAGTATTCTACGAGATAATGAGTTGGTAAAAAAGTTATCAATTTTAGGTGATCGTTATAAAACACGACACGGTGGTTATACACGAATCATGAAAGCTGGTTTTAGATATGGTGATATGGCGCCAATGGCTATTATCGAGTTTATTGATCGTGACCCTAATGCAAAACCAAAGAAACCAGCTGAGGCAACAGACAGTGGTGCTGACGAAGCAACAACAAAGTCTGTGGAAGCAGCAGCGAGTTAAAAGGTATCAGCGAGAGATACTCGGCTTTAAAAAAGCAGCCTTCAGGGCTGCTTTTTGCTTTAAAATAGATTACTCTAATCCTATGGTTTGGTGAGGATAAAAATGAGAATTCAAAGACTGTTTCTGATTATTAGCGCTTTCTTATTAATGAAGACAGAAGGTTTTGCTGAGAACAAGGTTTTGGCAGAGAAAGAAGTCATAAAAGAAATTTCCTCTGAAAAAGTTTTGCCTCCATCTAGAGATCAGTTGCAAATGTCTTTTTCTCCTGTTGTAAAAAAGGTGACGCCTGCTGTTGTGAATATTTATGCAGCTAAAATGGTGCGTTCACGAACATCACCTTTTCTAGAAGATCCTATATTTAGACATTTTTTTGGGGACATCATCCCTGAAGAGCAACCCCATGCGCGCATTCAAAAATCTCTAGGTTCAGGTGTTATCGTTCGTAATGATGGCTTGGTGATTACGAATTTACATGTGGTCAATGAAGCAGAGGAAGTCAAAGTTGTATTGAATGATGGTCGTGAGTTTGAAGCAGATATTATCGTTAAAGACCAGAGGACGGATGTTGCAGCTTTAAAATTGCGGAGGAAAGATAAAAAAGAATTGCCACATTTGGACATTAGAGATGCGGATGAGCTTGAAGTGGGAGATGTTGTCCTTGCTGTGGGGAATCCTTTTGGTCTTGGACAAACTGTCACCATGGGGATTGTGTCAGGGTTAGCGAGAACACAAGTGGGGATAGATGATTTTCGTTCTCTGATTCAAACTGATGCAGCGATTAATCCAGGAAACTCAGGGGGTCCTTTAGTGACTTTAGATGGAAAGGTTGTGGGGATTAATACGGCTATTTTCTCTAACTCAGGAGGATCAATTGGCATAGGCTTTGCCATTCCATCTAATTTGTTAGTTCCTATTATTGCAAGCGCAGATCATGGTGGAAAGATAAAGCGTGTTTGGGCAGGCATAACGATGCAAAACGTTGATCAAGAGATTGCAAAAGCGCTCGGTCTTGAAAAAATTTCAGGAATTATTGTGAAAGCAGTGTTTGATAATAGCCCTGCAAAAAAAGCTGGTATAGAAGTGGGCGATTTAATCCTTGAACTGAATGGTCATGAAGTTAAGAATGAAACAGCTTTTCGTTTTCGTATAGCCTCTATTAAGGAGGGTTCGAGCGTAAAAGTTAAACTGCAACGTAAGGGGATCGTTTTAGAAAAAGATTTAATTCTTGAAACTCCTCCAGATTTTGACGGGAATAAGCAAGTGCGTCTTGTTGGTCGTCATCCTCTTTCAGGGGCAGTAGTCATAGGACTTTCACCAGCTGTTGCGAGTGAGCTTGGAATGGGGTTTGGTGGTGGAGGCGTAGTAATTCTTTCAGTAACTGCGGGCTCGCCTGCAAGCTTTGCAGGTTTTATGCCTGGAGATGTAGTTCTTAAAATTAATGATGCTGAAATAAAAACCGTTGGGGATATTGAACAAAACTTGAAACGTTCTAAACGTGGATGGATTATTGTTTCTCGACGTGGCGAGAGTGTACGGAGGTTAATTGTCGAAAACGGATAGTTTATTTGGCAAATTGGCACCACAACCCCTTGCTGATCTTTTGCGTCCTAAAACGCTTGAGGAAATCATTGGGCAAGGTCACCTATTGAATCCTGATAAGCCATTTAGGACTATGTTAGAAAGAGGAGAAACTCAGTCTCTAATTTTTTGGGGGCCTCCTGGATGTGGAAAAACGACTCTGGCACAAGTTATTGCTAATTATATAAATATGCATTTTGAATGCGTGCCTGCGACCCTTGGAGGGGTGGCTGATTTAAGAGTGGTTTTTGACAACGCGAAAAAGCGTCGAAGTATGGGGCAAGGGACGCTCCTTTTTGTTGATGAAATTCATCGTTTTAATCGTGCTCAGCAGGATGTGCTTCTGCCCCATATCGAAGATGGTACCATTATCCTTGTAGGTGCAACGACTGAAAATCCATCTTTTGAACTTAATGCAGCTTTGCTTTCACGTATGCAAGTTTTGACTCTTGAAAGACTTTCTTTAGACGATTTGAAAAAACTTTTAAAGCGCGCTGAATCTCTGCTTGGAAAGACATTACCTTTAGATGATGAAGGTAGAACAGTCATTTGTCACATGGCAGATGGAGATGGTCGTTATTTGCTTAACATGGCTGAGATTCTTTTTAATGCTCGTTCTCACACTCCGTTAACCTATGGAGAAATTTCGGAATATTTGCAAAAACGCACACCCATTTACGATAAAAGACAAGATGCTCACTATAACTTAATTAGTGCTCTTCACAAATCGTTACGAGGCTCAGATGTGAACGCAGCTCTATACTGGCTAGCGCGAATGTTAGCTGCCGGAGAAGAGCCACTCTATATTCTGAGGCGTCTTGTGAGATTTGCTTCGGAAGATATTGGTCTTGCGGATCCTCAAGCATTAGTTCAAACGATTGCTGCAAAAGATGCTTACGAATTTTTGGGGTCACCGGAAGGCGAGCTGGCTATTGTTCAAGCCGTTGTATATTTAGCGACATCTCCTAAATCCAATGCGGCGTACATTGCGCAGAATAAATCTTTGAAGGTAGCAAAAGAAGCTGGATCATTGATGCCTCCTAAACATATTCTCAATGCACCTACAAAACTCATGAAAGATCAAGGGTATGGAAAGAATTACCTCTATGATCATAATGAGGCGGAAGGATTTTCTGGTCAGAATTATTTCCCTGAAAAGTTGCCAAGAATAGAATTTTATCAACCAATTGAAATTGGTTTTGAGAGGGAAATAAAGAAACGTCTAGATTATTGGCAAAAACTTCGTGAAAAAAAGAGCATATAGAGTCTCCTCTATATTTTACCGTGAATTTTTAGTAGTTCCACAAGATATGATATAAATATTTTTTATGCAAAACAATCATACATATTAAAAATTGATATATGATTTTTTAGTGATAATTCGATCAAACTCAATCATTTATGCCGCTTTTGAAAGATTAAAAAAGACAATTTGTCAATTATTGACCTTATCTACATTAAAATTTAAAATTTCAGTAGGATTAAATAATTCTAATGAAGTGGGGGCCAATGAGATCAAAACTTAATATAGATAAACTCAGGACATTCTATCTTATTGTTAAGCAAGGGTCAGTAAAGCAAGCTGCTGAATATCAAGGAATGTCAATTTCGGGTCTAACGCGTCAAATTGCTGCTTTAGAAGAAGAAATAGGACATAAACTTTTTCGTAATGTTCATCAAAGGTTGGTGCTTACGCCTAAAGGTGAGCTGCTATATGAACGTGTGGGAAAAATTTTGAGTGAGATTGATTCTGCTGTAAAGTATCTCGATGAAGATGATTCAGAAGTCAATGGCAATCTTACACTGTCCACAACTAATTCTATCTCTGTATTGTGGTTGATGGATGATTTAGCTGATTTTCTTAAAGCGCATCCTCAGCTAAAACTCACTGTCCTAGGCAGTGATTTTGCTCATGACTTGTCAATTAGGGAAGCGGATGTTGCTATTAGACCTTATATTTCTGACTTGGCTGGATTATGCCAAGACTATCTATTGACTTATCGTTTAAATTTATATGCTTCTGAATTTTATATAAAGCAGTTTGGACTACCAAAGAATATTCAAGAACTCGAAAAACACCAACTTGTTGGTTATACGAACAACGAACAAAATAACTTTTGCAATTTTAACTGGCATCTGAAGCTTTTGAAAAATAAAGTGAAACCCTACATTTCAATTAATACAGGCGCTGGAATTTTACGTGCTGTTGAGAATGGTCTTGGAATAGGGCCAATTTCACAACAAGGTGAAAAAAATAGTCGAGTTCCTTTGGTACGTGTATTGCCAGATATACAAGGGTCGGATGTTGATATTTACTTCTCATATCCTGAAGATCTAATGTTTTCGAGACGTGTTCTGGCTTTAAAGGACTATCTTCAAAAACGTTTTCAAAAGCAAGAATTTTTGAAAACAAGAAAAGCAGGATAATTTTTAAGTCTGCAGTTTTTCCTTCTTAACGAAGAGAAAGATCTATAACACTATTGATCTTAAATCGTGACCAGTGTAGCTTGAAAAAAACAAGACACATAAGGGACGCAGTGGAGACAGAAGATTTATCTGAAGGAAAAATAATTGCTCTTATCGGAGGAATGGGACCAGAATCAAGTTTAAGACTTCATTCTGAAATTCTTCAGCAAACTCCAAAATTTAAAACTTTGAAAACTGATCAAGATCATATTGATCTTATTCATTTCTCTTTAAGTCAAGGTTTAGAAGATAGAACACAGTTTCTCTTAAATAAGACAGAAAAAAACCCCGCTGATGTTGTTTATAAAACGCTCGTTGGTCTTCACCAACTCTCTCTTTATCTACATAAAAAAATTATTGCTGCTGTTGTTTGTAATACATTTCATGCCCCGCCCATTTTTGATCATTTGAAAAAATTATTTCTCGAAAGCAATTTTCAACACATCACTTTGCTCAATCTTATTGAAGAAGTGGCGTCCTATCTAAGGGAAAATTTTAAAAATGATACTAAAATAGGCATCCTTTCAACAACTGGAGAAAGAACCTTTCACATCTATAAGAGTGCTCTTGAACCGCTCGGTTTTCAAGTTATTCAAACGAATGAAGAGCAGCAAAAAGAACTTCATCGGATTATTTATGAGTTGAAGGTTTCTTTGAAGATTAATGACTCCATCCTTGAGGTTTTTGATAAAATCATTCATTATTTTAAGGATATGGGAGTAGAAGCTCTCCTCCTGGGATGTACGGAAATATCTTTGGTGGCAGAGAAAATAGATTGGAATGGGAAAAAGATAGATCCCCTACAAATAATTGCTGGCCGTCTCATAACCCGAGCTATTGAGAAATAAAAAATGAAAACGTTTAAACTCTTTATTTTGCTCTTGGTCATTACTTTCTTGAATGAGAGTGCATATTGCCAAGAAATTTCAGGGACTCAAGCAATAATAAAGAAGGGCGTCCTTGATGTAGCCATGCATGAAAAAGATCAGCCGCCTTTTTTTATGGTAGATAAAGATGGCACGTTAATAGGCGTGGATGTTGAAATTGCCAAGAAAATAGGTGAATCTTTAGGCGTAGAAGTAAGGTTCAATAGAGATTCAAAAACTTTTGATGAGGTGATTGAAAAAGTTAAGAATAAAGAAGCGGATCTGGGGATTTCTAAGTTAAGTTTTACCTTATTACGTGCAAGAAGTGTTCTATATACCGACCCTTATATGGTCCTTAGGAAAGCGCTACTCATTAATCGTCTGGTGTTTGCTAAAATTAAAGCCACACGTTCTGCTGATACTTTGCGTCAGCTCATGAATGAAAAAAGCAGTGTTATTGGTGTTATTGACAAAAGCTCCTATGTCACTTTTGCCCATGACTATTTCCCAGACACGACTATCGTACCTATGGCAACCTGGGAAAACGACATTTTGAAATCTTTAGAAGAAGGAAAAATTCTAGCAGCGTTTCGTGATGAATCAGAAGTTATGAAGTATTTCTTTTTAAAGCCTGAAGCGAATTTCACAATCATGCCTGTTATTTTGAAAAATAATAATGACCCCATTCACATGGTGGTTGCACCAGATAATTTTCATTTTAAGGATTGGCTTGATGGTTTTCTAATCACTCTACATCAAGAATTAACCGTATCATCTATTCTTAGTAAATATGAAAGTTATTTTGAGTATAAAAACGAAAATAAACCTGTCAATAAATAGGGAGAGGCTGATATGTGGTTGTTGAACCATTGGCGATCAAGAAGGCTTTATGTTGATATCGTCGCTAGCTTTTTCCTATTATTGCTTATTACTTGCGCGGCTATAAGCTGGTATACGTATCAGAACAACTCTTCAGCATTAATTAATATAGCTGATGATCTTATTCTCCAAACGAGTCGTGCTTCCATCGATAAAACAATTGATTATTTAGAACAATCCCGCACCCTAACAGAGCTGGGCACTCAACTCATTACCAGTTCAAAAGACTTAAATGTTGAGAATAAGCAACTTTTAAGTTTTATGAAGTGGGGGATGCGTTCTTATTCTTTTATTGCCTCTCTCTATATAGGGACGGAAGACGGAAAGTTTTTACAAGTGAGGCGTTTACCTCCCAACGCTACCTATCGAGCTGATCCTGCCCAATTGTTACCAGGCGGAAGCTATTATGCCATTCGCTTTGTTGACCGTTCTACGAAAGGCGCAGAAACTGAAGTTTGGTCATATGTTGATCAAGAAGGAAAAACTTTAGATACCGAAACTTTGAACAAGGTTATGTATGACCATAGGGGGCGCGATTGGTATCAAAATGTGAACCAAAGTCGCTCATTTAAATGGAGTGACATTTATGTGTTTAATAGTAGTCAACTGCCAGGATTGACAGCCGCCAATCCTATTTTTAGTGGCAACCAATTCATGGGAGTTATGGCTGCTGATATCGAAATTGCTGTTCTTTCAGGGTTTTTGCGTGATTCAAAAATTGGCAAATATGGCAAGGCCTTTATTGTGAGTAGTAAGGGAGAAATCATTGCCCACTCACACCTTGAGAATACTTCTATCGTTGAAGGTAATAAAATTCGTATGGTTTTAGTCAACGATCTGAAAGATATGACTTTAAAAATGGCTTTCAAAGAACACGTGAATAACAAAAAAGATAAATTTGTTTTCCAATATGAAGGAAATGATTATCTGGCCTATTTTATGGCTTTTCCTGGATCGTTTAATAAAAATTGGGGGATTGGGGTTGTAGCTCCCGTGGATGCTTTTATAGGGACTGCAAAGGCGACTAACTATCGAATTCTCTTGATGTCTATCATTATTCTTATTGTCTCTTCATTAGTTGTTTTACTCATAGCTATGAGAATTGCTAAACCCATCATGACCTTGGCGGAAGAAACTAAGAAAATTAGAAGCTTTGATCTTCAAGGAGACGAAGAAGTTAAATCTAGCATTTTTGAAATCCAAGTTCTTAATGAAGCCATGGTTGCCATGCGCCAAAGTATGCGGACTTTTTCTAAGTTTATTCCAAAGATTTTGGTCAGCAAACTAATCAAAACTGGACAAGATATGGCCATTGGTGGAAAGTCACGTAAAGCAACGCTTTTGTTTACTGATGTGGCAAACTTTACGACTTTAAGTGAAAATTATCCGCCCGATAAACTGATTATCCATCTTTCCGAATACTTTGAAGAAATCACCCAAATTATTATGCAATCCAATGGTATTATTGATAAATTTATTGGTGATGCGGTGATGGCTTTTTGGGGAGCTCCAACACCTGATCGTGCTCAAGCAATCCATGCGTGTGTGGCGGCTTTAAAATTCAAGAAACGCTTGTTGGAACTAAATCGCAAATGGAAATTTGAAGGCAAGCCAGAATTGCCAACGCGTATTGGTATCCATACAGGGGAAGTGATCATTGGTAACGTAGGATCATCGGATCGTCTGAATTATACCGCTTTGGGAGATTCAGTGAATCTTGCCTCTCGTCTTGAAGGGGTCAATAAAATGTATGGTACAGAAATCATCATCAGCGAAGAAGTCTATAAAGAGGTGTCTGCTCATGCTCTTGCACGGCCTTTAGATGTTGTTGCTGTGAAAGGTAAGAATCGCGGTATCAAGATTTATGAATTAATAGGATTGATGGGAGATGATCCCGTCTTGTTACCGACCGAAGAGCAAACAGAATTTTGTAAGCTATTTACCAAAGCCTTTCAGGTTTACTTAGAAAAACGTTGGGATGAAGCTATTCGTATCTTTCAGGAAATTGTTACAAAATTTGGACAAGATCAAACAGCAGTAATGTATATCAAGAGATGTAAAGAATTTAAAAAGAAAGCGCCTCCCAAAGATTGGGACGGTGTTGTGCATCTCAAATCAAAATAAGAAGCCCTAGGGAGCATCATGCGATCTATTGTAAAATTAACTGTCAATATCATTAAAAGCCCATTTTTTATCTTTGTGGGGTTGGGACTCGGCCTCTATATTGGTGTTTATCATCAGCAATTGGGGCAATCCATGGCGCCTTATGGAAAGCTTTATATTTCCACTTTACAAATGTCCATTATTCCTTTGGTTGTTACGTCCATTTCCTCGAGCATTGCCAATATTTTTCAAGACAGTCGAGGGAAAGATTACATAATGGGGATTGCTGCTATTTTTATACCATTTCTGATCTACACGAGCGCTATTGGTATTATTGCGGCATTGATCTTGCAGCCAGGCTTTGAAGTTCAAGGCAGCATGGAGGTCATTAAAATCTTGCGTAAGTATGGTCTGACGGTAAGCCCAGAAATTGGCATGGATGATTTTATTGAACCTTCCAATGCACGTGGGCTGATGAGTTTTTTCTTTGACGCTATACCGAATAATATTTTCTCAGCGTTTGCTGATGGCAAAATGATTCAATTAATTCTTGTTTCGATTATTTTTGGTGTCACCTTGGGCAGTTTGAAAACGGTGGCAAAAGGTCATCTTCTTCAGTTTATAGTGGCTGTGCAAGAAATCTTTACGAAAATTATTAGCGTTGTAATTAGAGCGTTACCTTTAGGGGTATTTTTCTTGGTTTCAAGCCAATTAGCGGGCACCAGTGTGGATGCGTTTTTAGCGATGCTTAATTACGTTATCATTCTATGCGCTGTGATTGTTGCCTTGCTTTTGGTGTTTAGTATTATTATCTGGCGACGTTCTGGCTTTAGTTATTTTAATTCTTTAAGTGCTATGAAATATCCAGTTTTTTTAGCGTTGGTAATGTCCAGTAGTTTTGCGGCCATGCCAGCGGCTATGGAAGTATTGACCGATAAATTTAAATTCGAACGCACAGCCACAAACCTCTTAATGCCTTTAGGAATGATTATATTTCGTTATGGAACAATTCTGACCTTTTCTTTCGCTATTATCTTTGTCGCTCAGCTCTATAACATTCCTCTCACTATGCAAGGATATATGATTGTTTTGGTTGGGTCAGCGATTGCTGGTGTCACAACAACAGGAGCAGCGTCGATCGCAGCTCTCAGCATGATGAGCATCGTTTTTGAACCTTTGGGTTTGCCCTTTGGTGCCGCGTTGGTTCTTTTCGTTGCCGTTGATCCGATTATTGATCCTTTCCGCAGTTTGCTTACCATGTATATGAATGTTGGGGTCACCAGCTTGGTTGTAAATCGCGAGAAATAGAAACGTTGGCTCTGTGCCCGTTCAATAAAACGCCAATCAGACAAAATTAACCCTTTGTTAAACAATTGTTACCTTAGAGCTACAGGGGAAAATATTGCCTTCTTAATCTTAAGGAATCCTTGTGAATTGAGGAGGATAGGCCATAAAATGACTCTGTTATAAAACTAACAATAAATCTTAGGGAGAGTTGAGAATGAAAAAACATATTTTGTTAATGCTGACCAGTGCGAGCATGCTCTTTGCCGGCATGACCAGTGAAACTTACGCCTCTGCTCAAAGAGCAAAGCAACAAGTTCAACACCAAGTTCAGGCTGCCGCAGCTGCTGTAGTTCCACCAGGAGGCCTTCTTTTGGATGCTGCTGAAGTTAATCAATTAAAAGCAGATATGTTAGCGCTTGTAACAACTGCAGGTATTGTGGGTGCTCATGGAGCTCCTTTTCAACCCGCTGCTAATCCTACAGCAGTGCAAGTTCACAATGCACTACAAGCAGCAGATGCAGCAATGGCTGCTGGGTTTACAGCACCTGGAGTAGGAGGGATACTCAATCGAATTCGTGCTCG
Organism: Candidatus Nucleicultrix amoebiphila FS5; assembly: GCF_002117145.1. Classification (NCBI taxonomy): domain Bacteria; kingdom Pseudomonadati; phylum Pseudomonadota; class Alphaproteobacteria; order Holosporales; family Nucleicultricaceae (SeqCode); genus Nucleicultrix (SeqCode); species Nucleicultrix amoebiphila (SeqCode). The sequence continues at coordinate 1,709,499 of NZ_CP008743.1, forward strand.
TATTGGTTTGGCTCCTGCAGCTAACCCTGCTAATGATGGTGCTCTTGCAGGTGGTCAACCTGCGAACGATGATGTCATAACGAGAATTGACGATATCATTGGGGATGCCAACCATTTAGCAAACCTAGCTTATGCAGAAGTTGGAATTGTGTATGTTCCCGTTAACTACGCAGCAGGTGGCCCGCATGGTGCGGCAAACCTATTTCAAGGAAAAGAAGCGGCGATTACAGCTGAACTTGCTCGTGTTGTGAATGATGCGATAGGAACTCCTCATTTAAGTGGTGGTGCAAAAGCACTAAAGTTCGGTCCTCTTGTTGATCTCATGAGAGCTGGCTTCCATGATCTTGAAGTAGCTGCAGTCGGTGGTGGTGCAACAGCGGGAGCATCATGGGTAAACGTTAAAGCTACTATCAACGCTACAGGCGCTGTTTTAAACTAATAATAAAATTACAGAGGGACTTTAAAAATGAAAAAAACAATGAAAAAGACACTGGCCTTGGGGCTTATGACATCAGCACTTTTGATGTCTCCGTCTCAAGATGCTAACGCCTTTGTCAAAGGCTTTTACGTGGGTGCCAATGGTGGCGTGGGATACTTGAAAACCCGTGTGAACGCTGATTATGGAGCGAATCTAACACGTCGTTTTGACCATGCTGGAATTGGAGCTACAGGTGGCCTTCATCTAGGATATGGATGGATGTTTGCTCAGTCCTGGTATACGGGCTTAGAAGGGAGCGGAGCTCTCTCCAGTATTAAGGGAGATGAGGATTCAGTGATTGATCTTGCGAACAACACGTTTGAAAAAACATCTTCTCAAGAACGCTACAATTTTGCTCTTGCCTTAAAGCTCGGTAAAGTCGTGGCTGACCATTGCATGGTTTACTTAAGACTGGGCGCGCGTTTTGCCAATTTCCGTTTCACTCAACAACAATATGTTCTTGGGGGAGCAGTGGATTCGCAAACAACGCTGAACAAGACAAAAGTTGGCTTTGAGCCAGGTCTTGGGTTTGCGGTAAAGATTGCTGATCGTTGGACGTTCCATGGAGAATACACCCATGCTTGGTTCAGTAAGCAAAGCTTTGCTAAGAATAACTTTAATGCTGCTGCTGCCGATAATTACAGCATGCAACCGCAAGTGGGTCGCTTCTTAGTAGGCTTTACGTTCCATTTAGGTCGTTAGTCTTCTATTCTATACTTTAAAGCCAGCGGTTTGCGCCGCTGGCTTTTTTTGTGTTTGAAGCGCCAGCTCTTTGTTTGAGCTTCGGCGTCGAGGAAGAAGTAAGGTGGACTGTGCCACGGGGGCATCCTTGTCATCACGAGCACAGCGACGTGATCTAATCGCGCGACGCCGACCGCTGATTAGGACAGCTTCTTCTTTAACAACTCATTGACAACGGTTGGATTGGCTTTGCCTGCCATTTCCTTCATGACTTTGCCTACAAAAAAGCCAAAGAGTTTGTCTTTACCAGCCTTATAGTCAGCAACATGATCGGGGTTTTCGGCCAGGATTCTATCGATACACGCTGTGATCGCAGAGTCATCGCTGACCTGCTCAAGGCCTTTTTCTTTGACAATGACTTCGGGGTTGGCGCCCGTTTCCCACATATCAACGAAAACATCTTTCGCAATACGGCCAGAGATAGTCCCCTTGGCCATCAAGACGATGAGATCTGCCAAATCTTGAGGTTTGACCTTTGACTCAACAATGGTGAGACTGTCTCGATTAAGAGCGGCAAAAAGCTCTCCCAAAATCCAATTGGCTAAGGTCTTCCCTGACTTTGCCAGATCATCGGGAGACGAGATTTTCTTTTGCAACTCTTCAAGGCTTTGTTCGTAATAGTTCGCAATTTCAATTTCTGACGTGAGTAAAGCTGCATCATAATGTGCTAACCCAAAACTATCCATAAAACGCTTTTTCTTTACATCGGGAAGTTCAGGAAGTTGACGACGAAGGGTTTCAATTTCCTCATCGGTGAGAAGAAGCGGCGGAAGGTCCGGATCGGGAAAATATCGATAGTCATGGGCATCTTCTTTTGAGCGCATGGAGCGTGTTTCTCCCTTACTCGCATCAAAGAGGCGCGTTTCCTGATCAATTTGTCCGCCATTTTCTAAAATTTCAATCTGGCGACGCGCTTCATAGTGGATGGCTTGACCAATAAAGCGAATAGAATTCACGTTTTTAATTTCTGCGCGTGTGCCCAAATCTTCTCCTGGTCTGCGAACAGAAACGTTAACGTCGGCCCGCAAGCTCCCTTGTTCCATGTTACCATCGCACGTACCTAAATATCTTAAAAGAGAGCGAAGCTTTTTGACGAAGGCTTGGGCTTCTTCGGCACTGCGAATATCAGGTTCACTAACAATTTCCATCAATGCTACGCCCGCACGATTTAAATCAATAAACGTTGCATCTGGGCGTTGATCGTGGATGCTTTTTCCTGCGTCTTGTTCAAGGTGAAGACGTGTGATTCCGATTCTTTTGGTTTCCCCATTTTCTAAATCGATATCAAGGTATCCTTGCCCCACGATGGGATGTTTAAATTGAGAAATCTGATACCCCGCGGGAAGGTCAGGATAGAAATAGTTTTTACGGTCAAACACCGAAAACTTATGGATAACAGCGTTAAGTCCCAATCCTGTTTTAATCGCTTGCTTGACGCACATATCATTAATGACGGGGAGCATCCCTGGGAAAGCTGCATCAATGAAAGAGACTTGCGCATTGGGTTCGGCTCCGAAAGTGGTCGCTGCTCCTGAAAAGAGCTTTGCTTTTGAAGTAGCCTGGGCATGAACTTCAAGTCCAATGACTAATTCCCAGGGGCCCGTTGATCCTTCTAGATATTTTGTTGCCGTTGTCATGATGCTTTTCTCAATTTTTCAATTTGTTTGGAAAAGTCGGCGGCTTTTTCTATGACAGCGCCGACTTTAAAAAGACGTTCTTCTTCAAAGGCTGGACTAATGAGTTGCAGTCCTAAGGGAAGGCCTTCATTATTTATACCCGCTGGGATAGAGATCCCTGGCAAACCTGCAAGATTCAGAGTTACGGTTAGGACGTCCATCATATACATAGAGATGGGGTCTTTAGGCTCTTCACCAATTGCAAAAGCTGCAGAGGGCACCGTGGGGGTCAGCATGACGTCGACTTTCTTAAAGGCTTCTTCAAAATCTTGCGTGATGAGACGGCGAACTTTTTGTGCCTTAATATAATAAGCTTCATAGTAACCAGCCGAGAGAGCATACGTACCGATTAAAATTCGGCGTTTCACCTCGTTTCCAAACCCTTCTGAGCGTGTGAGTTCATAAAGATCATCGAGTGACTGAGCAGAAGAAGAGCGATGACCAAAACGAATACCATCGTAACGAGCAAGGTTTGAAGAAGCTTCCGCCGGTGCAATAATATAATAGGTGGGAAGAGCATATTTTGTGTGTGGCAGAGAAACATCCACAATCTCAGCGCCACTTTCCTTCAACCATTCGATCCCTTTATCCCAAAGGGCTGCAACTTCTTTATTCATCCCGTCTACACGATATTCTTTAGGAATACCAACCTTTAGACCCTGTATAGATTGACCAATACTTTTGCTGTAATGAGGCACAGGACGATTGACAGAGGTAGCATCCTTGGGATCATGACCTGCCATCACTTCGAGCATAAGAGCTGCATCTTCAACTGTTTTTGTCACTGGACCGGCCTGATCTAAAGAAGAAGCAAACGCTACGATACCCCAGCGCGAGCAACGACCATAAGTTGGTTTGATACCGACAATACCACAAAATGATGCGGGTTGACGAATAGATCCACCCGTGTCTGTAGCCGTCGCTCCTAAAGCTAAATCGCCAGCAATAGCAGCACATGAACCACCAGAAGAACCACCAGGAACATACTTTTTATCGTTACCTTCGACGTGCCACGGGTTAATGACAGGACCAAATGCGGATGTGAGATTCGAAGACCCCATCGCAAATTCATCCATGCTGGTTTTGCCCAGCATAATGCCGCCCGCTTTCCAAAGATTAGAGGTCACTGTTGATTCATAGTGGGGTACAAAGTTGCCAAGGATATGTGATCCCGCGGTTGTCTTAATACCTTGTGTGCAGAATAAGTCCTTAATGGCTAAGGGAATTCCATCCAGCGGTAACATCTCTCCCCGCGCAATACGATTATCTGAATTTTCTGCGCTCGAGAGAGCAAGATCTGGTGTTTCTGTAATAAAAGCATTTAAATGCTTTGACGCTTCAATCCGTTTAATGTGAGACTGGGTGAGCTCAGTGGCTGAAAATTTTTTTGCTTTTAACCCTGCCAAGGCCTCACTCAATGTTAGTTTTGTTAGATCCATCGTAAGTGACCTTTCTATTCGACGACTTTGGGTACGACAAACATGTCGAATTCAGCTTTCGGAGCATTGGAGACCACGCAATGAGGAGCATCCCCTTCTGTGACAATATCATTACGGCGTGGCATTTCTTTTAAGTTAACACTGGTCATAGGGTCTACTTGATCAGTGTTTGTTTCATTAAGTTGCTCTACCCAACTTAAGATTTGCGTTAAATCATTTTGCCAGCGAACAATTTCATCATCTTGGAGCCGAAGACGGGCAAGCCGTGCTACTTTTCTAACTACTTTTTCATCAATCTTCATGGAAATACTCTTAATTTTTGCTGCCTAAACATAATATGCCAACTGCTTTGATGCAAGAGGCGCAATGCTGAATCCCACATTTTTCTCTTCTCGATAGGCAAAATAACTGACAAAAACTTGACATAGTGATAAATATGGATAGAGTGTTCTAAATAAATCATAAAAATCATGCGGGCGGTGTGTAACGTTTCGAACAGGAGAATGTTCCATGGGTCTGCAGTGGGTGCGTCTTAAATTTATATCAGTCGTAGTGTGTTGCTTCGTTGGGGGGATTGGCGAAAGCCAGGGGTCGTTCTTGATGAAAGACCTGGTCGATGGCATGAAGGGGCTTACGCTTCGAAGCAAGCCTCTCCCTCCAAAAATCCAGCATAGGTCTTTTGTCACGAAATCTTCCCAAAAATATCCTCAAGGCGTTTACATCCATGCGACCGAGGATTCGGTGTTTAAGCATGTGATGCAAAAGGATCATTTTCGGAATTCCTTTTTGAGTGCCGTCTTGGGAGAAGAAATTCTAGAGTCTGAATACTTGGATCAGGCCCTGAATCCTCTTAAAAGTTTTACAGCGCTCAGAGGTTTTATAAACGATAAAAAGCATATCCTTCTTATGAAGGAGGTCGAGAAGGACCTGAAGGATCCCCTTGTCATCAATGCCAGGACCAATAGATCCATGGGTAAGATGCGTGAGTTTTTAAAACAGCTTGCGCCGATTTATTATCATCTTGTGGCCTCGCTGCCGGCAGAAGAGCGCAATACCCAGCTGGATTTGATTTGTAAAACACGGTTTGGGTTGATCAATGTGGAAGTGCAAGTTGAACCGCAGAATTTCTGGGACATTCGTATTCTTGATCATGTGTGTGGTTTGTTTCATCGCCAGTTTCCCAAGGGGTTTAAATGGTCAGAGCTTAAAACGGATGTAGACCTTGCCGACAAAGTAAGAAAAGTCGTTGGGATTAGCCTCTTTGAAAACCCGCCCAAGGTGCCCCATCACCTTCATCAACTTCTGCCCTGGTATCGGATGGAGCCTTGGGGAGAAGATGAATTACGCCGGGATTTTGTGTTAGCAGAGAAGAAGGTTCCCCGAATGACACGGAGCGGTCTTGAGTTCATCGATATTAACCTTGGGGCTTTATCCCATCATAAACCTCTTTCAGTCTTAGCGGGGGAGTCTGCAGACTATCGCGAGTGGCTCGAGTTGCTCGCCCATGGTCATTTAAAGTCTATGGAAGAAGTTGAACAGAGTGTGTCGTCACCGGTGATTAAGGAAGCCTATCACACCATTCGAACACTTCCAGAAGATGTGATGATGCGCTATGAGGAAGCTTATATCAAACGTCAAAATATTAGTCATTATGTGAGCGCCCAAAAAGAAGAAGGAATAAAAGAAGGCATAGAAAAAGGTAAGACTGAATCAGCCATGAATTTGTTAGCGATGGGGGTAGAGGTAGAAAAAATCGCAAAAGCTACAGGATTGAGCGAAGAAAAAATCCTCTCTCTTAAAACACAACAGAGCACTTAAAGAATCAGAATTTTAAGTTAGCTTTTGACCACTATGGATGGCTGCGACACCACCGGATAAGTTTTGGTAAGCGACGTTTTGATAGCCAGTAGTGGTCATGAGCGATTTTAGTTCATCTTGCGTATAAAAGCGATCAATGCTCTCAACCAAATATTGGTAGGCGCTCTTATTATTCGCGACCATTTCGCCAATGCGTGGAATGACTTCAAATGAATAGAAGCGATAGAGTTTATCAAAGATTTTTGAAGAAACTTTAGAAAACTCAAGACAAAAGAAAAAGCCCCCTGGTTTGAGGATGCGTAAAATTTCTTTGAGGGATTCTTCAATATAAGTAAAATTTCGAAGTCCAAAAGAAATTGTACAGGTATCAAAGCTTTGATCTTTAAAGGGTAACGTTGCGCCATCTGCAACAATCCAAGTAAGACCGTTAATGATGCCCTGATCAATGGCACGGGATTCTCCTTGGAGAATCATAGCGTGATTAATGTCTACAACAGTCGCTGAGCAACCCTTAAATTCCTGAGTGGTTTTTAAAAAACGACACGCTATATCGCCTGTTCCGCCAGCGAGATCCAGAAGATGCATATTTTCCCGAGGACGAATCATTTTGATAAGTTCATGCTTCCATAGTCGATGAACACCAAAACTCATTAGATCATTCATTAGGTCATAACGACGCGCAACTTCTTCAAAAACACTTTTAACAAGAAAGGTTTTTTCACCTTCAGCGACGGTACGATAACCAAATGACTTTTGTAAATTTTTTACCATGGATAATCCTAGACAATCATGTACGCATGGTACTTATAGCATACATATACTTCTTTAACCACGGAGGAGTATTTTCGTGCTTTTCTATATCTTCCTTTGACATCCAATAAAACTCTGGGACTTCCCGTTGAGAGGCTTTAACGTCAACAAGCGTATTTTTAAGTCGGCAATGAAAAATGACATCAATGACAGGCATTTGTGTTTTTTCCACAAAAAAATAACAACTGGTTACGTAGTGAAGAGGGTCATTTAAAATGAGGCCTACTTCTTCTTGCACTTCTCGTTTAAGTGCATGAATAAGGGCATCGGTTGTATTTTTTTCATCTTGTTCCTCAACTTTTCCACCGGGAAACGCCAACGTACCTTCTCCATGACTACCAATGGGTCTTTTGATTATGAGAAATTTATGGTTGTGCTCAATGGCGCATTCAACAATGACAAGGTATTTTTTCAAGTCTTACTCCTGTGAACGTGGCTTTTATGATAAGAGCTCACCATAGTATAAGAAGACTGAGAAGGTCAATTATCGTGCACATACGTCAAAGGTTGTATATGATGAGATATAAAAAAAGAGGAGAGGTCTTATGCCTGAGAGAGCGCAAAAAAAATGTGTTGTTTGTAAAAAGCGTTTTGCTGAGTCAAGATTGTTTCCTTTAGCATTGCTGCGTCATACACTTTATGAGTTGATTCACCAAGAATACCCACAAGTTTCCAAGACGGACTCCATTTGTTTGGAAGACATGAATCATTTCCATAGTCTGAACTTACAGGATGTTATCAAAAAACAGCGTGTGAAGTTTGGTTCATATGAAAGAAATGTAATCAAAAGTTTTGAACAGAATGGTGTAATTTCCAAAGACATCTCTCAAGAGTATGAAGAAAAATCTACTTTTGGTGAAAGGATCTCTGATCGTGTTGTTTTTTTTGGTGGGAGTTGGAGATTTTTAATTAGCTTTGGTGCTTTTATGGGATTATGGATTTTGATGAACACATATTTTCTTATAAAACAGTCTTTTGATCCATACCCTTATATTTTGTTGAATCTTGTCCTTTCATGTCTTGCTGCTGTTCAGGCGCCTCTGATTATGATGAGTCAAAATCGTCAAGAGGCAAAAGATCGGATGCGCTCTGAACATGATTATGAAGTCAACTTAAAGGCTGAATTAGAAATTAGGCATCTTAACTTAAAACTAGACCATTATATTAAAATGCACTGGCAAGGAATTAAAGCACTGGAGAAAGAGCATAGAGAATTGATAAAAATTATTGAAAAAAGGAAGGTGAGATAGAGATTCTATGCCGGAACTTCCTGAAGTTGAGACGATAAGATTAGGATTAACTCCCGTTTTACGCAAGCAGACGATCACGAAGGTCTTGGTAAAGCGTCATGATCTTCGCCAACCTATACCTAAAGATTTTGCTAGAAGACTAACAGGACTGACAATCAATAGATTAAGTCGTCGCGCTAAATATTTATTGATGCACTTTGAAGGTCAAAATTTTTGTCTCCTTATTCATCTTGGTATGTCTGGGAGATTGTTGGTTTTTGCCAAAGATATGCCGATTGATAAAAGCCCCCATGACCATTGGAGCTTTGAGTTTAAGAGTGGGACGCGACTGGTCTATCGAGACCCCAGACGTTTTGGATTGGCTCTTCTCTTAGAGGTAAAAGATATCAATAAACATCGTTTGTTGAGCCATTTGGGAGTTGAGCCATTTGATAAAGCCTTTAACAGTGATTTTTTAGAGAAAATGTTTAAAGGTAAAAAGGTCTCTATTAAAAATGCTATCATAGATCAAAAAATCATTGTAGGGGTCGGAAATATCTATGCTTCAGAGGTTCTTTTTCGAACAAAACTAAGTCCTTTCAAACCAAGTGGTCAAGTTTCAAAAACAGAATTACAGTCCCTTGTGATGTCTTTACAGATAGTTTTGCAGGAAGCCATAGCAGCCGGAGGTTCAACCTTGAAAGATCATCGAAGACCTTCGGGAGAACTTGGGTATTTCCAATTTTCTTTTAAAGTGTATGATCGTGAAGGATTGATTTGCTTGGTTTGTAAAAAAAAATCTATTGAAAGAGTTGTTCAGGCAGGTCGTTCAACATTCTATTGTCCTCATTGCCAAAAGCTTTCATAATTGTGAATAAGAGTAGTTGACTGACGCTTAAGGGTGGTATATATGACATCCAGATTTAAATTTTTAAGTAACATAAGGTATCTATGGCCAATATAGAATCTGCAAAGAAAAGAATTCGTCAGACTGCTCGTCGTACAGAGCGTAACAAAGCACGCGTGAGTCGCATCCGCACTTTTATTAAAGGTGTTGAAGAAGCGATTTCTTCGGGCAAAAAAGAGAATGCTACAAGCGCACTAAAAGTAGCGCAGTCTGAAATCATGCGAGGGGTGACAAAAGGTGTTCTACACTTGAAGACAGCTTCCCGTAAAATTTCACGTTTATCTGCGAGAGTTAAGTCTCTTTAAGGCTTTCAACCTTTCGGTTGAAAGGAAAGCGTTCCTTTACTAAGGAAACGGTTGGTGTATTTTGTTTCAAATGACGGAAATAAAATGCGTTTGGATTCTACATTGATTCGAAAAGGCTGACCTTATGGCATCACTAGCTGCATCGGTTATAAAAGAATCTGAGCAAGGACAGCAAGGAGCTGATTATGCTCTTTTCTGGCAACAAGTCACAAAAAAATTTCCTGAATCATTTGGTGAAAGTACAACCAATAGCTGGTTATCTCATTTAAAGTTTTATGAGTTTGTATCAGGAAGACTTGTGTTGATAGCTCCGAGTCGCTTTATGCGTGATTGGGTGGATACGAACTGTGGACGTCAAATCCTGAAATTGTTACAACAAAAAAATTCTCAAGTTCTTGCCCTGGATATCATCGTTGATCCTAGTGCATCTTCAAATTCTTCTGTAAAAAGCGATAGAGAAGCTGATCAATACTCCAAAGAGACTCTGATAAATCTTGGTGCAGATCAAGGCGTGGATCAAGATTCTTTTGGCTCTCGTTTGGATCCTCGATATACCTTTGAAAATTTTGTTATAGGTAAACCTAATGAGCTTGCTCATGCTGCAGCACGTCGTGTGGCAGAGGCTGATCAAGTTACGTTTAATCCTCTCTTTCTATATGGAGGAGTAGGGTTAGGAAAAACTCATTTAATGCATGCGATTGCTTGGCATATTCGTAAATGTCATCCTCATCGTAAAGTCGTTTATCTTTCTGCTGAAAAGTTTATGTATCTCTTTATTAGAGCTTTGCGCTTTAAAGATACGGTTGCTTTTAAAGAGCAATTTCGTGCTGTAGATGTGTTGATGATTGATGATTTTCAGTTCATCGCTGGCAAAGACTCGACCCAGGAAGAATTTTTCCATACCTTTAATGCGTTAGTTGATAAGAACCATCAAGTTATTATTTCTGCTGATAAATCTCCTTCTGATTTAACTGGGCTCGAAGAACGTATGCGTTCTCGCTTAGGGTGGGGGTTGGTGGCTGATATTCATCCAACAACGTATGAACTGCGTCTAGGAATTTTACAGTCTAAAGTTGAGCAAATGAAAACAACTTTTCCTGCTAAAGTCTTAGAGTTCCTAGCCCATAAAATTTCTTCGAACGTACGTGAATTAGAGGGGGCGCTTAATCGAATTATCGCTCACTCTATGTTGGTTGGAAGAGAAATTACGATAGAAACTGTCCAGGAAGTACTTACAGATCTTTTAAGAGCAAACGATCGTCGTATTTCTGTTGAAGATATTCAAAAACGAGTAGCGGAGCACTTTAATGTAAGGTTATCCGATATGCATTCGCCAAGACGCTTAAGAACTGTGGCAAGACCAAGACAGGTTGCTATGTATTTGGCAAAGACATTAACCCCATTGTCTTTACCTGAAATAGGTCGTAAATTTGGGGGGCGTGATCATACAACCGTGATGCATGCAGTGAAAAAAGTGGAAGAACTTAAGCAAAACGACTTAAGTCTTTCAGAGGATATTGATTTATTAAGGAAAATGTTACAGAGCTAGACCATGGAAGCCAACGCAGCAGCAGAAAAAATCTCAGAAACTCAAGAAAAACAAGTATCGCAAGCATTTCAAGTGCATGTTGATCGCAATGTCTTTCTTAAAGCCCTTAGTCATAGTCAAGGAGTCGTTGAGAAACGTTCAACTGTTCCTATTCTTTCACATGTTCTTCTTGAGACAACAGGTGAAGGCATTACTCTAACTGCAACTGATTTGGAAGTTGCCATTGTTGAAACAGTGGCTGCTCAAGTAGAAAAGCCAGGGCGTCTTACAGTTTCTGCGCATATGCTATTTGACGTTGTACGTAAGTTACGCGATGGTGCAGAAATTTCTTTAAGTTTCGATGAGGCTCAGAATCGCTTGAATGTTGAGTCTGGTCGTTCTCATTTTGCTTTGCCTTGTTTGTCACCGGATGAATTTCCAGCTATTAATAGTGGTAACCAACCGTATCGTTTTATTTTACCAGCTAAAGACTTATTAGAGCTGTTTGATAGAGTTCGTTTTGCAATGTCAACGGAAGAAACGCGGTACTATCTGAATGGTATTTATCTACACGCTTTTCAAAGTAAAGAGTTGCGGGCAGTTGCAACAGATGGACACCGTTTGGCTAAAATGAGTTTGCCTCTTCCTCAAGGAGCTGAGGCTATTCCAGGTGTTATTATTTCGCGAAAAACGATTAATGAGGTACTGAAAATTGTATCTGAAGAAGTGTTAGATGTTGAAGTGTATCTTTCGAACACACAAGTTAGCTTTAAATTTTCCGATACCTATTTTACTTCACGACTGATTGATGGAACGTTTCCTGATTATGAAAAAGTTATACCTGCGCATAATGACAAGGTGATGACGGTTGATATGGAAGCATTTGCAGAAACAGTGGATCGTGTCGCTACAATTTCATCAGAGAAAAATCGTGGGATACGTTTGTCCTTAAAAACGAACAAGTTGGTTTTGACGGCGACAAGTAATGAATCTGGTCATGCGGTTGAAGAACTGGAAGTAGATTACAATGCGTCTGGTATCGAGATTGGCTTTAATTCTAGATATCTCTTGGATATTGCACAGCAAATTGGCAATGAGAGTGCTAGTTTTTCTTTTGCTGATTCGACATCTCCTACGATTATTCGTAGTCGCAATGATCAAGAAGCACTTTATGTTCTCATGCCGATGCGCGTGTGAGAACATTCACGGCTACGAGAAATAATCCATCATGAGAGAGGGTGTTAGCCGGTTACAGTTAACAGCCTTTCGTTCATATAAAAATCTCGATTTAAAGTTAGATCCTCGACCTGTAGTACTTTCGGGCGTCAATGGTGCAGGTAAAACAAACATTTTGGAAGCGCTCTCTTTTTTGGCACCTGGGAGAGGTCTTCGCAAATCTCAACTCTTAGATATCTCTCATAAGGATAATGGACAAAGTCCTCTTCAACACTGGGCTGTTTCAGCAACGGTTTTCTCAAGTCTAGGGGAACGTCAAATAGGGACAGGTCTTGAATATGGTCCATCAAAAGAACGAAGGGTGATAAAAATAGAAGGAGAATATGCTAAGAATCAAAGCTCTCTTAATAAAGAACTTTATGTTTCTTGGTTAACACCACAGATGGATAGATTGTTTATGGAAGGCGCGAAAGAGCGTAGACGCTTTCTTGATCGTCTTGTTTATGGTTTGGACGCTGGTCATGCGGAGCGTGTTGCTCGTTATGATTTTTTTACCCGTGAGCGCTTAAAGGTTCTTATGCAACCTAAGCCTGATCCCCAATGGCTTTCAACTCTAGAAGAAAAAATGGCTGCTGAAGCTATTGCGATAGTGGATGCTCGGGTTAATTTTTTGCACTTCTTAAGTGAAGCTAAAAATCAATCTTTTGGCAACTTTCCAAAAGCGCAGCTTTCCTTAAAAAGTAACTTGGCGGAGAAGTTGCAATCTTTTCCTGCTCTACACGTTGAAGAAGACTTGAAAGAAGAATTGCATCAGACGCGCACTGTGGATCGTGAAGTGGGACGAACCAGTGTAGGAGCTCATAAGGATGATTTGAGCGTATTTTTTGTCGACAAGGGATTGCATGCCGAACAGTGTTCAACTGGTGAACAAAAGGCGATGCTTTTATCAATTATTATGGCTGCTGCACGTATTCAATCAACAATAAATCCTGGAGCGGCTTTACTTCTTTTAGATGAAGTGGTAGCTCATTTAGATGAGAGTAGAAGGCAGGCTCTTTTTGAAGAAATTCTTAATCTAAATATTCAGGCCTGGATGACAGGAACCGATGCGGATTTATTTAAAAATTTAGACGAAAAAGTTCAGCATTTTCAGGTAAAAAATGCTATAGTCCGTGCCATAGTGTGACCAATTATTAACGCTGGTGATCTAATATGAAAAATGAAACGACTTCAACGACCCCTGACCATATTGAAAATGATGAATATGGTGCCCATTCGATTAAAGTTCTAAGAGGGCTTGATGCGGTCCGAAAGCGGCCTGGAATGTATATTGGCGATACAGACGATGGCTCAGGTCTTCATCACATGGTCTATGAAGTCATAGACAACGCCGTTGATGAAACGTTAGCTGGATATTGTGATCGAATCGAAGTGACTTTGAATTCAGACGGTTCAGTAACGGTTGTCGATAATGGTCGTGGGATTCCAGTTGGTATTCATGAAGAAGAAGGAGTTTCAGCTGCTGAAGTTATCATGACGCAACTCCATGCTGGTGGCAAATTCGATCAAAATTCTTATAAAGTTTCGGGAGGTCTCCACGGAGTTGGTGTATCTGTGGTAAATGCTCTTTCTGAATGGTTAGATCTGACAATTTGGCAGCACGATAAAGAGCACTTTATGCGCTTTAAGGATGGTGTTCCGGAAGTTTCTTTGAAAGTTGTTGGAGAAACGCCAGGGAAAACAGGAACGCGCGTCGTTTTTAAGCCCTCGAACCAAACATTTACAATGACAAATTTTGATTATGCAACACTTGAGCATCGCTTTCGTGAACTTGCATTTCTTAATTCTGGAGTTCGTATTATTCTGACTGATTTGAGAGATAGCGAGCCAAAAACTACTGAACTTCATTATGAAGGCGGTATTGCTGCATTCGTTCACTATTTAGACCGCAGTAAAAGCGTACTACATGAAACTCCTATCAGTTTTACAACTGAGCAAAACAACATCGTGGTTGATATTGCTATGGAGTGGACTGATAGTTATCATGAATCTGTCTTGTGCTTTACAAACAATATTCCACAGCGTGATGGGGGAACTCACTTAGCTGGGTTTCGTTCGGCTCTGACACGTATGATTCAGAATTATGCAACAGAAACTGGCATTTTAAAGAAAGAAAAAATTGCACTTAGTGGTGAAGATGCGCGTGAAGGATTGACAGGGGTTATCTCAGTGAAAGTTCCTGATCCTAAGTTTTCTTCGCAAACTAAAGATAAACTTGTGTCGTCCGAAGTTCGTCCTGTTGTTGAAAATGCTGTAGCTGATAAATTGGGACAGTGGTTTGAAGAGCATCCAGCTGAAGCTAAAAAAATTATTGGTAAAGTTGTTGAGGCAGCTGTGGCCCGTGAGGCGGCACGTAAAGCCAGAGAACTAACACGTCGTAAAGGTGTACTCGATTTAGCTTCTCTTCCAGGAAAACTTGCTGATTGCCAAGAACGTGATCCAAGTCAGAGTGAATTGTTTCTGGTTGAGGGAGATAGCGCTGGTGGCTCAGCAAAGGGAGGTCGCAATCGTCGGTTCCAAGCGATTCTTCCTTTAAGAGGAAAAATTCTAAACGTTGAGCGTGCTCGTTTTGACAAGATGCTCGGTTCTCAAGAAATTGGAACATTGATTGCAGCGCTAGGAACTGGAATCGGAAGTGAAGATTTTACACTGGATAAAATTCGTTATCATCGCATTATTATTATGACGGACGCTGATGTTGATGGTAGTCACATCCGTACACTTTTGTTGACCTTCTTTTTCCGACAGATGCCTGAAATCATTGAAAAAGGGTATTTATATATCGCTCAACCGCCACTCTATGGTGTTAAAAAGGGTAGTTCAATCATTTATCTAAAAGATGATCGCGCGTTAGATGAGCACCTCTTAAAAACAGGTCTGGAAGGGGCATCCCTCGACCAAAAATCTGGAGGCCGTGTTGTTGGCGAAGATTTACGTAATTTAGTGCTCAATGCACAGAAGATTAAGAAAAACATTGAAGGATTATCTGAGAAAATTGGTTCATTGATTGTTGCAGAACAAGCTGCAATATTAGGGCTATTTGATACAGAAAAACTTTCCCCGGGAAATATTAAAACTTCAGCAAGTGCTTTATCTGAACGACTCAATACGCTTGGTATTGGAGGATCTCAAGAAAAATGGTCTTCTCGCGTGGAAGAGACGACTATAGTGTTGACTAGGTCTGAAAGGGGTGTCGAAGAAAGCTTTAAATTAACAGCTCCTATGGCTAACTGGAGTGACGCTTACCAAGTCAAAATAATGCAAAAAGACCTTTATGAGTTTTTTGAGCATCCGTTAAAATTGAACTTGAAAGATAAATCACTGGCCATTTATGGACCTAAGGGATTATATGAAGCTATCATTGAGCAAGGTCGCAAGGGTATTACGATTCAGCGTTTTAAAGGGTTGGGAGAGATGAATGCGAATCAACTGTGGGATACCACTCTTGATCCAGATGTTCGTACTTTGCTACAGGTGAAAATTACCCATGCTGATCAAGCTGAAGAAGTCTTTTCTATGCTGATGGGGGATTTGGTAGAACCGCGTCGTGATTTTATTCAAGCTAATGCCTTGAAAGTATCAAACTTAGACGCATAAGGAATTTCTTAATGAAAAAAATTATTTTTACTTTTATCTGTTTGTTGACGATTGGACCAGAAACAAAGGCTGATATCAATACTGATTTAAAGAACACATTTGTTGATAGGAATTCCTTAGACATTCCCCTGCCTAATAACGTAGAGGAAAAACGTTTTCAACAAGAAGAGAATCGTTTAAGAAAAATTGGCCTCAAAAAAAGTTTTCTGTCAATTGAAGAGGGAAGGCCTCTCAATGAAAAAGACGTTTCTGGTCGCTTAAATGACTATGATCCAATACGTAAACACTATGATACAATGAATAAACAAAAAAGCGACGCAACTAAAATCGTTCGACCTAGTGGCTTACAGAATAAAAAGTAAAGGTTCTAACATTAGTGATGTCCTCTGAATTAAACTCAGTCAATCTTATTCTTGTTAATTCTGGCGATCATGAGATTGGAACGATGGAAAAATTAGAAGCTCATCAAAAAGGACTTCTTCACAGAGCTTTTTCAGTAATGATTTATGATCAAGCAGGACGGCTTCTTATTCAAAAACGTGCTGCTCACAAATATCACTCAGCCAATCTGTGGGCAAACAGTTGTTGTGGCCACCCTTATCCTAATGAAGATTCTAAAGTTGCTGCTGAAAGACGACTGAATGAAGAGTTGGGATTTACTGTACCTGTGGCGCCTCGTACAAAAATTAAGTATGCTTTGACATTAAAAGATGGGCTCTATGAACGAGAATTTGTTCACGTTTTTGAAGGGATTTTTGAGGAATCAATTCATCTAGACCCTAATCCTGAAGAGGTATCAGAAATTGCGTGGGTGGATCCAAAAGAAATATTGATTGATGCTCTACAAAATCCTGAATTTTATGCTCGTTGGTTTAAACTGTATTTATTTAAATATTTTAATTCTGTCTTTCTTGAATCACCGATTTTGATAAAATCTCATGAATGAGAAGCGCATTGAACCAAGCTTAATAGGTGAAAATCGGCAAAGATTTAGGTCTGCTGGTAAAGAATCTATTCGCCAGAAAAAGCATAAAAAAACAAAACGTGAAGGTTTGTTTTTTAGACTAATCAAATGGATGCTGATTCTGGTTATTTGGGGAACCGTTGCTGCTGGAAGTCTTATTGTTTGGTATGGGTATGACCTGCCAGATATTCACAAACTTCAAGCTACGGTACGTCAGCCTGGAATAACTCTTTTGGCAAGAGATGGCTCACTGATTGCAACCTATGGAGAGCTTTATGGAACACAGATAAAACTTGAAGAGTTGCCTGCTCATACAACCCAGGCTTTATTAGCAACTGAAGATAGGCGTTTTTATGAACATTTTGGTGTTGATATCTTTGGTGTAATGCGGGCGATTTGGAATAACTATCGCCGGGGAGGGGTTGTACAAGGAGGGAGTACAATTACTCAGCAACTTGCTAAAAATTTCCTTTTGTCTGAAAAGTTGTTTTCGCCGCAAGATCGTAGTCTTCGCCGCAAGGTGCAAGAGCTATTACTTGCTTTTTGGTTGGAGTCAAATTTAACCAAAGATCAAATTTTATCAATTTATCTTAACCGCGTTTATTTCGGTGCAGGAACTTATGGCCTTGAGGCTGCTTCACAAAAATATTTTGGTAAGTCTGCGAGTGATTTATCTCTCTATGAATCTGCTATTTTAGCAGGTCTTCTTAAGGCACCCTCAAAATATTCTCCTTTAACCCATCCAGAAGCTGCTGAAGGCAGAGCTAGAGTTGTCCTTGAGAACATGGTGAAAGTTGGGTTCATTTCTGAGCAAGAGGCCAAATTTCAGCGCATTCTTTTAAAGAATCCTTCCTCCAATGCTAATGTAATTCATAAAGCGCGTTACTTTGCAGATTGGATCATGGAAACCCTCCATGATTTTGTTGGAGACGTTCAACAAGATTTAATTATTAAAACAACTCTGGATCTAAAATTGCAGAATTTAGCTGATGAATCCTATCACGCTCTGTTGGATAAAGAAGGTCAAGCCCATCGTGTTTCTCAAGGGGCCATGATTGCTATGACGCCAGAGGGAGGAGTGCGTGCACTTATTGGTGGACGAGATTATCAAAAGAGTCAGTTTAATCGTGCTACTCAGGCCCGCCGACAGCCAGGTTCAGCTTTTAAATTGTTTTTATTTTTAGCGGCTCTTGAAAAAGGGTATGACCTCCAGACGATTGTTAGTGACTTGCCAGTTCAAGTAGGGAAGTGGCGTCCAAAAAATGATGATCATTGGCAAAGTAAGGGGGATATTACTTTTGAAGAGGCATTTGCTGAATCAGTCAATACTTCTGCTGTGCGTATTATAAGCGACATAGGATATAAACCGGTTATTGAAGTTGCTAGTCGTCTTGGTCTTTTAGGCGTGCAGCCCAAGAATCTTACACTTGCGTTAGGAACCGGTGAAGCAAGCTTGCTTGAAATGACTGCTGCTTATGCTTCAGTGATGAACCACGGCTTTGGAGTCTGGCCATATGGGATTCTTGAAGTTAAGACTCCTGAAGGTGTGGTGCTTTATCAACGTCGGAATCAAGGGGCGAGTCGAGTGATTGACAAGGAAAACGTTGTTAAGCTTTTGTATATGCTTCAAAAAGTGATGGAATATGGAACAGGCAAACGTTCGATTCTTAATCGTCCTTGTGCAGGAAAAACAGGAACAACTCAAAATTATAATGATGGCTGGTTTATAGGCTTTACTCCAGATCTTGTGACAGGGGTATGGATGGGGAATGATGATAACGTTCTCATGAAAAAAGTCCCAGGGGGTGGATTACCAGCGCAATTGTGGAAAAAATTTATGGAAACGGCTCACAGCGGATTGCCCATCAAAAATTTTCCGGATTTTTAGAGTAATTTAAAATGAGTGAAACCATGTATGAATTATTTCCTGCCATTGAACCATATGACTCAGGCTATTTATCTGTTGATGAATTGCATCAAATTTATTGGGAACAGTGTGGGAATCCTCAAGGAGTACCTATCGTTTTTATTCATGGTGGTCCAGGTGCAGGGTCATCACCGGGCAGTCGCCGATTCTTTGACCCCAAATTCTATCGTATTATTGTTTTTGATCAAAGAGGTGCAGGACGTTCAAGACCATTTGGTGAAATGCGTCAAAATACAACGCCTCTTTTAGTCGAAGATATGGAAAAGCTTCGTGATCTATTAGGTATTGATCAATGGATTTTATTTGGTGGTTCTTGGGGAACAACTTTGGGATTGGCTTATGCAGAGACCTATCCTCAGCGTTGTCTTGGTCTTATTTTGCGAGGAATTTTTCTTTGTCGTCCAAGTGAAATTGAGTGGTTTCTTTATGGAACGCGTACGATTTATCCAGAGGTATGGCAAAGGTTTGCTGATTATATCCCAAAAGAAGAGCGTCATGACTTGCTAAAGGCCTATCACGCACGTGTTTTACACCCCGATCCTCTTATTTCTATCCCCGCATGCAAAGAATATTTTCGTTTTGAAATGAGTATGGCTTATCTGACTTTCAGCGAAGAAAGTATTGCGAAAATTATGGAGGATGAAATAGCGGCTATCGGTCTTGCTAAGACAGAAGCACATTACTTTAGTCATGATACATTTCTCGAAGAAAATCAGCTCATTAAAAATGCATTTAATTTAAAGTCTATTCCTGGAATAATCGTGCACGGACGCTATGATATTGTTTGCCCCATTATTTCTGCTTATGAGTTACATCAAGTCTGGCCTGAAGCAGAGTTCATCATTGTCCCAACAGGAGGGCATGCAGGATTTGATCCTGCTATTATGCGTGAACTTTTGAAAGCCACGGAAAAATTTAAGACAATCCTTAGGTAAACTATTTTATCCGTTTATAAGTATTTGTAATGCTGAGAGCCTCTTCAGCAGGTCTTAACCCAAAAGCAGACTTCAAATCCTGAGCCAATAATCGCAAGGGTTGCATCATAATTTCAATGCTTCCTTCGTCACCGTGAAGGAACTGAATTAGCTTTTCAAAGTTTGATTTAGCCTTTGGAAAATGAATAGTTTCAATCTTTTCAGTAAGGGGAATTTTTGCTTCAAGTTTTGCAAGAACGATTGCTTTGTCTAGGCCGCCTAACTCGTCTACCAAACCAAATTTTTTAGCTTCTTCACCAGTCCAAATACGACCCTTGGCAATTTCCTTTACGTGATCTACAGAGAGATTACGTCCTTCTGCTACAATATTGATAAAGGAGTTATAAGTATAATCTAACCAATCTTGCAATTTGGTCCATTGTATTTCATTGAATGGACGCACAGAACTCCACATATCGGCGTTTTTGCCTGCGACAATACTGCCCCAGTTAATATTAAGCTTATTCCAGAATTTTTCAGTCGCAACTTTTCCTCCAAAAACACCTATGGAGCCAGTGATTGTTCCTGGCTCAGCAACGATTTTATTTGCATAAGCGCTAATCCAATAACCTCCAGAAGCAGCTGCATTTCCCATGGAAATAATAACAGGTATATTTTTTTCTTTTGCACGGCGTACTTGACGGAGAATAGTCTCAGATGCATTCGCTGACCCACCTGGACTATCAACGCGAAAGACAATGGCTTTTACATTGGGATGCTCAAAAGCCTTTTCAAAAGCTTTAGCAATTTCTGAACCGACCATATTTTGACTTTGAGTAAGAGGATTATACTCTAATTTTGATCTTGAAATCGCACCTACACCATAAATAAGCGCAATAATATCATCTGAAGGTTTCTTTTGTGGAAGTGAGTGCCAGTAATCCTTCAATGGAATCAAAGAATGAGAGCTTTCAGCCAGTTCTTTGGCTTTATGAATGACTTCATCATAATATCCAATATGATCTATAAGCTCTGAATCGAGAGCGTCTTGAGTTTTTACAAAAGGAGCGTCGTTGACTAAGGTTCTAATTTGTTCTTCTTGTAGGTCTCGATCAATAGCAACATCCCTAACGAATTGATTCATTAAAGAATCTAACACGGTTTTCCATGCTTCTTCATTGGCTGGAGAGAGAGCACTCTCAGTTAGGAAATCCATAGCATTTTTATATTGTTCTCGATGGCCAATTTGAGGATTGATTTGCCACTCATCCAAAAGCTTTCTTAAAAAAGGCATTTCGATGGCAAATCCTGTAATATTGACGAACCCTTGAGGTTGCACCCAAATTTCATCTGCAACTGCGGCTAGATAATAGGTAAGGGTGCCCGAGGAAAGTTCTCCAAAAGTATCTGAATAAGCGAGAACAAATTTGTTTGCTTCTCGGAACTTTTGCAAGGCTTGACGCAATTCTTGTACTTGGGCGATGCCTAAGACATTTGCTTGAATCTCAAGAACAAGCCCTTTGATACGAGCATCAGATTCACCTTGTTTTAACGCTTCAATAATTTCTCCAAAAGTTAAATGACGATGATCATACATAAGGCTGTAAAGGAAATTATCATCCATATGTTCAAAGATAGGACGATCTAACTTTATATAGAGAACAGATTTATCTGTGATTGAAGCGGTACGTGGTTGTATAAACTGTATTGCGAAAAAACTAAGCACAACAATAGAAATAATGATTACGCTTAATTTTTCAAAAAACCTAAACAGTCGCCCAAACCACTTTTTCATTTTTTTCCTTTATTCTTGGTTTTTTTCCTGAACAGAAATATCAGGAGCATCCGCAGCTTTCATCCCAACGACGTGATATCCACAATCTACATGATGGATTTCACCAGTTACCCCTGAAGAAAGATCGCTTAAAAGATAAAGGCCTGATTTACCAACTTCTTCTAAAGTTACATTACGTCTAAGCGGTGCATTGTATTGGTTCCACTTTAAAATATAATGAAAATCGCCAATTCCAGAAGCTGCGAGAGTTTTAATAGGGCCAGCTGACATGCCATTAACACGAATATTCTGCTTACCTAAATCCATCGCTAAATAGCGTACGCTGCTTTCAAGAGCAGCTTTGGCAACGCCCATAACATTGTAGTGTGGCATTACTTTTTCAGCACCATAATAACTCATCGTTAACAAACTGCCTCCTTGGGGCATTAAACGGGCCGCATGTTGACAGATAGCAGTAAATGAATAACATGAAATATCCATGCTGTTTAAAAAATTCTTACGTGACGTATTCACATATTTTCCTTTTAGTTCTTCACGATCGGAATAACCAATAGCGTGCAAAACGAAATCAATCTGTCCCCATTCTTTTTCAAGAGTTTGAAAAACGGATTCAATGTCGCTATCCACTGTCACATCGCAAGGCAAAATAATTTTAGAATTAATTGATTCAGCCAAAGGAGTAACGCGCTTTTGTAAAGCTTCGCCTTGGAAAGTAAATGCTAATTGAGCGCCATGGGCATGGAGCTGTTGAGAAATTGCCCAGGCTATGGAACGGTTGTTAGCCACACCCATGATTAAGCCTTTTTTTCCGGTCATTAGCAGTTGATTCATAGTTTGTAATTCCTTAAATGTTTCATTCAACTTTCATCATATAAAACAATAAATACCTCACTTTAAGAGGCACTAACATATCATTATGGATGAAACACATGTGCCAAAGACGCTTTCTCCTCGATGAGTAGAGCGCCTACAGCTAAAAAAATGTGTTTCATCAGTGTAGGTATTTAAGTGTGTGTTGTGGATAAATTCAACCCCTTCTTTTTTTAGACTCATATAAACCACGCCTGGTAGGTCAAAAAGATAGTGATTAGCTCGTCCACTTTGTTTGAAATGATCTTTAAATGAATGATCCTTAGAGGTAAAGGCTTTAAATACTTCTTCTCCGACTTC
This sequence comes from Candidatus Nucleicultrix amoebiphila FS5, assembly GCF_002117145.1. NCBI lineage: Bacteria > Pseudomonadati > Pseudomonadota > Alphaproteobacteria > Holosporales > Nucleicultricaceae (SeqCode) > Nucleicultrix (SeqCode) > Nucleicultrix amoebiphila (SeqCode). Next base: position 1,732,033 of record NZ_CP008743.1, read on the forward strand.
ATAAGATTCTTGAGAAATGCAGGGGCCAATGGATGCATAAATATCCTTTATGTCGGCTCCTAATGCCATCATTTTTTTGACAGCTTTCTGAGGAATTCCTTTAAGAGTACCTTTCCATCCAGCATGTACCGCTGCAATTATTTGTTTTTTTGGATCAACCATTAAGAGAGGAACACAGTCTGCTGTTTGGACACCAATCAGTAGACCTTTTTTTTGTGTCACAAGCCCATCAACCACTGGAGGAGAAATGAACGGCTCTTCAAGGATCAAAACTTTCTCTGTATGTTCTTGTTGAGGAATTAAAAGAATAGGAGGATTGGAAGCGCTAAAATGACGCTCTATAAGATTTCGATTTTCCGAGACATGATATTTTTTATCCCCTTTATCATAACATACGTTAAGTGATTCATACATGCCTTGACTAACGCCCCCTTTTCTTGAAAAAAAGCCATGTTTGATTTGCGTGAATGGAGAGAAAAGAGGGGACAAAAATATTTTTAATTCTTGATTCATATTATAACTCTTATGCAGGGGTAAGGGTGAGAACTTTAAATAGGCCCCCCATTTCAGAAAGCCCTACAAGACGATGGAGAGCTTCTTCAGTGTGTTTGGCCTTTTGTTTCATTAAAATTTTTGTGCGTTCTACAATGCCATGTCTGAGCAGGAAATTACGTTGGGTTGAAATTTCAATTTTAAACTTTGGATAATCCCGAAAAATTTCTTTAAGTTCATGAAAATTTACGTGTGCACTCAGATCATGTTCTCCTGGATTTTCCAAAACTTCTTGGTGTTTATGGTTGGCTATGGCTTGAATAGTTTCACCAAAATAAGGTTCCTCGTATCCATAATCGATTATGATTCCAACTCCTCCTAATTTTTTGAGAGCCTGTGCTATATCTCTAATAGCTTTGAGTGTTTGTGGTGAAGATTCCAATACAGATCCTACAGATGCATCTACAGTTATGGTCTTGTTCAAAGGACCATCAACAAAACAAAAAGTTTGACTGTGTGAGTTAAAATCTACAAGTCGTTCATGCCAACCATCTTCTTTTTTTATAAATTGTTGAATTGGTAGGGCATCAAAAAACTCATTGGCAAGCAAGAAAACCGGTTGATGAGGGAGATTCTGAAGCGCTTCATCTAGTGAATTATGCCAGTTTATTCGAAAATCCTGCAAAATCTTTCCTTGTAGATCTCGGAAGTATGGGCTGATTTCAACTAAGTGGATCTGGATAGCATCTAAAAAAGAGGGTCTTATACGCGCTGATCTTAAAATATCATGCAAGAGTGTTCCTTTACCAGGGCCTAACTCTAAAAAGGTAAAAGATGAGGGACAGCCTAATTGTTCCCATTGATCAACAAACCAAAGTCCAATTATCTCTCCAAACATCTGGCTGATTTCAGGTGCAGTTAGAAAATCGCTCTCTGAACCGATAGGGTGTTGATGAAGATAATATCCACCTTCCTTCGAAGTTAAACAAAGCTCCATAAAGTTCTCAAGAGAAATTGGTCCATTTCTGTGGATCAGATCTATTAAAAGCTTCTTGAAAGGTTTAGTTTTTTGCTGGACGTTTAAAGACATAGACAAGATACAATACTCCAGCAATGACGAGAGGTAAGCTTAACCATTGTCCCCAAGTTGTTCCTCCTATTAGAAAACCGATATTTGCATCAGGTTCACGGAAACACTCAGCTAAAATACGAGAGAGACCATATATAATCATAAAGGTCCCAAGAATGACACCAGGTCGTTTTTTAGTATAGTCGGTTTTAAATGTAATCCACGCTAACACACTCCATAATAATATGCCTTCAAGAAGTGCTTCATAAATTTGACTTGGATGTCTTGCAAGAGGACCGGCTCCTGGAAAAATGGTTGCCCACGGTACATCACTTGGTCTTCCCACCAGCTCAGCATTAATATAGTTTGCAATACGGCCAAAAAAGAGGCCAAAGGGTACGCCAGCTGCAATGAGGTCTGTGAAAACAAAACCTGGGATTTTATGCTTTTTACAGTACCAAAAGAGAGCAATAATCACTCCTAAAAAGCCTCCATGAAAAGACATCCCTGGATGCCAAATCGCAAATATTTCTAAAGGATGGCTAAAATAATAACTAGGATTGTAAAACAAGACTTGTCCGAGGCGTCCACCTGCAATAATGCCCAGAGTTGCCCATGGGATAAATGCATCAAGATGATGTTTGTCTATAGCAAAGCGTCTTTTTTTAATTAGAAACTGACAATACTGCCAACCAATGAGAATACCCATGGCATAAGCAATCCCATACCAATGAATTTTAAGGGGGCCAAGATGAATAGCAATAGGATTTAAAGCCAGATAGGGGATTACAAACATTTTAGCCTCTTATCGATACGGATCATGTTGCATAAGGAAACCTTGAACGTATTGTTTTACACCTTCTTCTAATGAAGTAAAAGGCTTCTGATAACCAGCGCTCTTTAGTTTACTCGTAGAAGCTTCTGTAAAATATTGGTATTTTTCTGCGAGTCCTTCTGGCATATCTACATAGGTTATTTGCGGGGTCTTATCGAGTGCTGTGAATACTGCGCGAGCAAGATCATCAAAACTTCTTGCTCTACCGGATCCCACATTAAAAATACCGCTTACTTCTGGTTTTTCCAAGAGCCAAAGCATGACGTTGATACAATCATCAATCCATACGAAATCTCTTTGCTGACCGCCATCTGGATATTCAGGTTTATAAGATTTAAAGAGTTTGGCAGACTCGCCTTTTTGAATTGTATGATAAAGGTGGTTAACGACACTTTTCTGACTGCCTTTATGATATTCATTGGGACCGTATACATTAAAAAACTTTAAACCAACCCATTGAGGAGGAAGTTTCACTGAGTGATCATGCATAGAGATGAGGCGTCGATCAAAGAGATGTTTGCTCCATGCATAAGCATTAAGAGGGACGAGGTTCGCTAAAGCTTCGGATGAGACATGATCTTCAAAGCCTTGGTTTCCATCCCCATAAGTTGCTGCAGATGAAGCATAAATAAGACGTTTGGCGTTTTGCGAGCACCATTCTAAAAGCTGCATAGAAAGCTTGAAATTGTTGGTCATAATGAGGTCTGCATCGCGTTCCGTTGTTGTGGAGATAGCTCCCATATGAAAAACGGCTTTCACCGATCTGACATTTTTTTCAAGAAAAACGAACAATTCTTGGGGAGGGATGAGATCCGCAATATTATGGCGCTTAAGGTTTTGCCACTTTTCATCTTGTCCTAAGACATCACAGACAATAATAGGATGTTTTTGGCTGTGATCCAGAGCGGCAACTAAATTTGAGCCAATAAACCCAGCACCTCCGGTGACGATGATCATTGTGTTCTCCTGATTTCCTTTATGGCAGACTATAAGTTGTTCCATACTATAATGACAAGGGGGTGTGATATACATTATTCTCTTTGCAGCGATCCAAAAAGTATGTTACGACTGTGTCCGGATTTCAAATTGCCCTAAGATTTTGAAGGAGGGCGCCTTGCCAAAGGATGTACGTTCAGTGCGTGACTATCGTTTTCTCGCCAATCCTATTGATGTCATTGAAGAAATGATTGTTTCACAAGAATGGCCTTACCATAGGCCTGATTCTGAAGCTATTATTATTGAGATTCCAGGGCGCTGGGGAGACTATCGCATGGAATTTGTATGGCAGCAGGAAGTAGGGCTCCTTCAGATAACTTGCGTATTTGATATTCCTCTCAATAGCAAAAATCAGGCTACACTTTATGAACTCTTAAACGGAGTTAATGGGCAGACAATTATTGGTCATTTTGAACGCTCAAGCGAGGAAAATACTTTGAATTTCCGTTATTCCGTCTTCTTTGGTGATGCACGATTAATAAATGGCGAGCAAATGGAAGAGATTGTCGAATTGGTTTTTGATGAGTCCGAGCGTTTTTATCCAGTTTTTCAGATGACTTTGCTTGAGGGTAAATCTCAAAAAGAAGCTCTTTCAATTGCGCTTTTAGAGACGGTCGGGGAGGCATAAACCTTGACACCTCAGCGCCTCCTTTTAGTGGGATGTGGCAATATGGGGTACGCTATGCTTCAAGGATGGATGAAGCATTCCAGTTCTTTTTCTTCCATCACTGTTGTGACACCGCATTCTTCATCTTTAAAAGAGTTCCAAAATCATCATCAAATTTCTTGGTTCTCTTCTCCTGAACACTTAAAATCTAATTTTGATGTGATTGTTTTTGCTGTTAAACCTTATCAATTAAGCGATGTTCTACCTCATTATCGACAATATGTAGACAGTAAAACAATTGTGATCTCTATCGCAGCCGGTAAAACTTTAGAGTTTTATAGGTCTTATTTTGCACCTCAAACTCTCTTTGTGCGCGCGATGCCTAATACCCCATCAATAGTTTCTAAGGGTATTATTTTGCTTATTTCATCGATAAAACTCCAAGGTAATTCTGGCAACCAAGTGCAAGAAATCATGGAAGTTCTTGGGAAAATATTTTGGCTGGAAGATGAAGAGCTTTTTGACAAAGCAGCTTCTTTAAGTTCTTGTGGTCCTGGATATGTTTTTCACTTGGTGGAGTGTTTTGAAAAGGCAGCAATAGAACTTGGCTTAGAACAAGAAATAGCACAAAAGCTCTCACGAGAGCTATTTGTTGGGTGTGGAGCCTATTTGGAGAATACTGCTGAAAGTGCTCAAAAATTACGTGATCAAGTGACGAGCCCTAAAGGAATGACTGAAGCTGCGTTAAAGGTTCTTATGGGGAGTAATTTTCAAGAGATAATCAATAAAACTCTCAGGGCAGCGTATGAACGTGCCAAAGAAATCAGAAAAGAGGGCTAGCATGAATCTTTCTGACTTTGATGAAGGCATGAATTTGATTAAAGTTGAAGGTTGGCAATCTTTCGACCCTCAACAATATCCATTTTTAGCCGCACAGTTTTTAGACAAATACGTCTTCTTAAATACTTATCTTCAAGTCTTAAATGCTATCGCTCTTACCAAAGTGACCTTGGAAGAGAATGTAAGTCCTAAAGAGAAACTCTTTGAGCTTTTGATGGGGCGTTTTGATTTAATGTCTTCTCATAAACCAGCTCTTAAGAGAATCCCAGAAGAAGCTTGGTTGGATCCCAAAATATACTGGACATTAGCTCCCCTTGGTTGTGAAGCCTCTGCAAAAATAATTGATTTGGCGGGAGTGGAAGTCCCCCCTTTGTTAGGGTTTATTTCTACTCAAGCTTTTGCTCTTTTTTTACTATATATTACACAAATTTGGCTTCAAGATGATACGTCTGATTGTGAAAAAACGATGGCGTCCTTAGACCGCGGATTGGAGTGGTTGGGAGAGCTTAAGGGGTTCACAGGAAACCTAAGCAGTTTTTTTACAAAATAGGTTGACCTCAAGAGCATATAGATTCATAATAAGACTAAATTAATATCAATGAAGAAAAAAGGGGAGTAAACAATGGCCGCACCATCTACTGATAAACAATCAAACGCAAATAATTACAAAGATTTCTTTAAAAATTTCTCAATGCCTCATTTTAACATGGAAGCAGCAATGGAAATGCATCGTAAAAATCTTGAAGTTTTTACAAAAGCTCATAAAGCAGCTCTTGATACAGCAAAAGAAGTTGGTCAGCTCCATGGTCAATACACAAAAAAGATGATGGATGACATGAAGAACCACATTAGTAATGTCCGTTCAGTATCTTCCCGTGAAGATCGCATGAAAGTGCACGCTGATTCCATTAAAAATGGTTTTGAAAAAGCAATGGGACATGGTCGCGAAGTAATGAATATGTGGACAAAAACAAACCGCGATATTTCTGATTCTTTTGCAAAACGTTTTAAAGACGGCGTTGAAGAAGCAAAGAGCGCTGTTAAGCGTAAATCTTCAAAGAGCTAAAAATTCCTTTTTAAGCCGTACTGGTTAATATCAGTACGGTTTTTTCTTATCTATTTTTCAGTTCTGAAATTTCAATCCCTAAGATCTAACAAATCCATACTATCGAGATAGCATTATATTTTTGTGAAAACCTACGACAGGAAATGAGATAGGCTTTCAAGGTATATGTAAAAAAGTATGGAATGAAGCTTTCGTTGGTTGTTATACTTTAAAAATATAAATTTTATCATGTCTTTAGAAGAACAAGCAGAATTTAAAGAGGCAAACTGAGGATAACACGTAACCCCCCCTGAGGAGAGTCATTTAAACTAATCCTTCCACCGTGAGAATGGGCAATATCCTTAGCAATAGCCAATCCTAAACCGGTTCCTCCAGTCTCAAGGTTTCTTGAAGCATCCATCCTTACAAAAGGACGAAACATATCCTTGCGCTTATCTTCGGGGATTCCCGGGCCGTTGTCATCAATAAAAACATGTAAACGTTTTGGTTGGCGTTCTATATGGATCCAGACACGAGGTGCATAACGTACGGCATTATTGATAAGATTTGTTAAACAACGTAAAAGAGCATTCCAACGACCAGGTAAGGAAGGAAGGTGGGCAGTGCTCTTAAAGGTAATTTTATTTTGGGGGTGATTCTTAGTGATATCCCGTATTAGCTTATTGAGATCTATTAAAGTGAGAGGCTCACCATCTTCACCCTTTGCAAAAGCTAAATATTCATCAATCATGCGTGTCATTGCTTTCACATCACTTTGTAAATCTTTAATCTCTGCACTTGGTTTCATCATTGCGAGTTGTAGTTCCATATGTGTCAAAGGAGTTCGTAAATCATGAGAGACCCCTGCTAACATTTCAGTTCGTTGGCGAATTTGTCGCTGAATGCGTTCTTTCATGGAATTGAAAGCTTGGGCTGCTTTACGCACCTCATAAGCACCTGCAGGCCGAACATTTTTCACATCTCTGCCTTTACCAAAAGCACTCACCACAAGCGCTAATTTACGTAATGGTCGAATTTGATTACGCATGAAGAGAATGGAAATAATGAGAAAAAGTAAAGGTGTAGCAAGAGCCCACCAAAGAAGCAGAGGCGTGGTGCGTGTAAAAAGGTTTTTTGTAGGGCCAGAAAAGACAAAATTGCCTTTTACAGTAGCTACTTCAACTTGTATCATCTCGTCACCCATAGTCAGAGAGTAATTATATTTAACGCGATGATTCAAAGCTTTTACAAGGATACGTTCTCGCCAAGTATAGTTAGTATCGGAAAAAGTTAATATTCCCTCAGCAGGTTTAAGATTAAAGGTAAGATTCAGATAATTAGATGAATAGTGTCTTAATAAAGGAAGATCTTCTTGCATGGCACTTGTTTTAAAAGCCATTTCAGTTATGAGCGCAATATTGCCTGCCATATTGTCGGCTAGCAGTTCCATTTCTTTAGATAGATGACGATCAAAAAACACATATGCGACAGTTAATTGAATCAAGAGGACTGGCGCAATCATGATGACTAAAGCCCGTCCAAAGAGTGTTTTTGGCAAATATTTTTTAAGAAGTTTAAAGGGCTTACCTGGAAAAATACGTAATTTCATTATTGATCTGGCCTCAAAACATAGCCTTGATGGCGGACAGTTTGAAGATAAAGGGGTTGCTTTGGATTACTTTCAATTTTCTTACGAAGGCGTGTGATTTGAACATCAACAGTACGAGGGCTTAAGGACACGCCCGCGCGTTCTGCTAATTCTTCGCGAGAAAGAATAAAACCTGGATTATTTGCAAAAATTTGCATCAATGCTTGCTCAACAGACGTAAGGTAGATAGGTTTTGTTCCTTCTAGTAAAAGCTGCTGGTTTAAATCATAAGAACGTTTACCAAGAACAATTTTTGTAAAAGCCTGACTCTGGCGTGTAGAGCGTGACAAAATGCTATGAAGCCGTAACAGAAGTTCTTTAGGTTCAAAAGGTTTTGAGAGGTAATCATCGGCTCCTTTTTCAAGACCATCAATGCGATGCTCTACCTCACCGAGTGCTGTTAACATAAGAATAGGAACGTTATGTTTAGGATGATCAAGGTTTTTGCGAAAGCTCTCTAGAAACTCAAGACCAGATTCCTCAGGCATCATAAGATCTAGAATTACCAGATCAATAGATTGCTTGTTTAGGATCTGTCTAGCGTTTTCTGTAGAAGCAACAGTAGTGATTAGAAAGCCGTTTTCGCTCAAATACTTATCCAAGAGCTGGCGAAGACGCTTATCGTCATCTACCACCAATATATGGTGACGGTGTTTCATCTTTTAAATACATTTCCCATTTTGCTATATGATTTACATATTAAGACTTGCCATAAGACCCTGTATAGTGTTTTTTCAAAGGAAATATTATTCTTGTATAAGAAGGAGATGTTAATGGAAAGAACTGCCTTTGATTTGACAATAATTGGTTCTGGTCCAGGTGGCTATATTGCGGCAATTCGTGCTTCTCAACTAGGTCGTAAAGTAGCTCTCATTGAGGCTGAGAATTTAGGGGGGATTTGTTTGAATTGGGGATGCATCCCTACGAAAGCTTTACTGCGCTCGGCAGAAATCTATGACCATATTCAGCATGCCAGTGATTACGGCTTTAAAGTAGAAAAGACCACAATTAATTTTTCTAAAATTATTGAGCGTTCTAGAGCTGTTGCTGCACAGCTCTCAAAGGGCGTTGAATCTCTTATGAAGAAAAACAAGGTGACTGTTTTTCGCGGTCGAGGCTCTTTGGCTGGTGCAGAAGATGGGGTACGTAAGGTACTAGTCCAAAAAAGTGATGGAAAATCTGAAACTCTTCTTTCAAAAACGGTGATTTTGGCAACAGGAGCTAGAGCTAGGTTTTTGCCTAATTTAAAAGCGAATGAGTACATTTGGACTTATCGAGAAGCTATGATGCCTCAAGAGTTGCCAAAGACTTTGCTAGTGATTGGTTCAGGCGCTATAGGAGTCGAATTTGCTAGTTTCTATTGTTCTTTAGGTGTTCAAGTGACTATTGTTGAGCTGATGGATCGAATTTTGCCTGTTGAAGATGAGGAAATATCGAAACTTGCGCGAAAAGCTCTTGAAAAGCGTGGAATCAAAATTATGACCGAAGTGACCTTAGATTCACTTGAGAAAAAAGGCAAAGGTTTGGTCGCTTCTTTTAAGCAAGAGAATAAAGGTCATACTGTTGAATTTGATCGTGCGATTTTGGCCGTCGGTATTGATGCTAATATTGAGAATTTAGGTCTGGAGAACACAAAGATTAAAATTGAAAAGGGACGTGTTGTGACCAATGAATGGTGTCAAACGCACGAACCAGGAGTTTACGCTATTGGGGATATGACTGATGGTCCATGGCTCGCTCATAAAGCGAGTCATGAGGGAGTATTGGCTGTTGAACATTGTTCTGGAAATAAAAAAGTCCATGCGCTTAGAAAGACGCTTATCCCAGGATGCACTTATAGTACTCCTCAGGTAGCAAGCCTGGGCTTGACAGAAAAACAAGCTCTTGATCAGGGATATGAGATAAAAGTGGGTCGTTTTCCATTTATGGCCAATGGGAAAGCTATTGCCTTAGGTGAACCAGAAGGTTTGGTTAAAACTATTTTTGATAAGAAAACAGGCGAACTTCTAGGCGCACATATGATTGGCACTGAAGTGACAGAGCTTATTCAAGGGTTTGCTATTGCAAAAACTGCTGAATTAACAGAAGAGGAGTTGATGCAAACAGTTTTTCCTCATCCAACTCTTTCAGAAATGATGCATGAGTCAGTTTTGTCAGCTTATGGACGAACTTTAAATTTTTAATAGGTTTTTTTATGAGTCATGTTGAACCATCATCGTTGCCTTTAAAGAAGCCTGAATGGATTCGGGTGAAAGCTCCCGTTTCAAAAGAATATAATGAATCAAGAGAGCTAGTGCGTACTCATGGTTTAAATACGGTTTGTGAGGAAGCTTCATGTCCCAATATAGGAGAGTGCTGGGCAAAAAAACATGTCACAATCATGATTTTAGGAAGTGTTTGTACCAGAGCGTGTCGATTTTGTAATGTGGCGACAGGTATGCCTGACAAATTAGATCCCCATGAACCAGAACGTGTTGCAGAAGCGCTTTCAAAGCTTAATCTTAGCCATGTGGTGATTACGTCGGTAGATCGAGATGATTTACCTGATGGGGGAGCCAATCATTTTGCGCGTACAATCAAAGCGGTTCGTGTCGCTTGTCCTAACACAACCATTGAGGTTTTAACTCCCGATTTTCTCAGAAAAGAAGGTGCTCTTGAGATTGTTGTAGAAGCCGGCCCCGATGTTTATAACCATAATTTTGAAACCGTGCCACGCTTATATCCTACAGTGAGACCAGGAGCTCGCTATTTTCATTCACTCCATCTTCTGAATCGTGTGAAAGAAATAGCGCCTGCTATGTTTACGAAATCGGGTATGATGGTGGGACTTGGTGAAGAAAAGTCAGAAGTCTATCAAGTCATGGATGATTTAAGGTCAGCGGAAGTTGATTTCTTAACTATTGGTCAGTACTTGCAACCGACACCTAAACATCACCCAGTACGCAACTTTGTGACTCCAGAAGAATTTAAAGATTATGAGAGCATGGCGCGAGGAAAAGGGTTTTTGATGGTTTCAGCGTCTCCTTTGACGCGTTCTTCTTACCATGCAGGTGATGATTTTAAAAAGCTACAAGAAGCGCGCTCTCAGAAAATTGCACGAGGAATAAATGCCCACGCACGCTGATTGTTGCACGCTGCCTTATACGCAAGAGCAACTTTTTAATCTGGTAGCTGATGTTGAAAAATATCCTGAGTTTCTGCCTTGGTGCCAAAAATTAGAAGTGATCAAACGAGAAAATAATGAAGTAATCGCGGTTGTCACAGTTGGAGCTGGTTTTTTTAGTGAAACTTATACTTGCAAGGTCCAGTTAACGCCCTATCAGAGAATAGATGTCCGGTATCTTGAAGGTCCTTTTAAACATCTGAATAACCATTGGCAGTTTAATCCGAAAAGTGATGGATCCACAGAGATTGATTTTTTTATTGATTTTGATTTTCACTCAGGTTTTTTTCAAAAAGCCTTTGAGATGATCTTCAAAGAAGCTGTTCATCACTTAATGTCTGCTTTTACTAATCGCGCAAAAGAGCTTTATACTGATAAAAAATAAAATTACTTATTGTCTAAGTGCTCGCTAAGCCCTTTTATTTTATGTGCGTCCAAAGGATTTCTTGCAGAAGTAGCATAAGTTTTTTCAGTTCCAACGGTTTTTGTGCCGATTTTACTGACGATATCACCTTTGGTTCTGACATGTTCAGCTTCTGTATCCTTATGTCCCTCTCCAACTTTATTTGTCATAAAATCACCGCCAGGAGCATTAAAAGTATAGATTTTGATAATTTTTTGTCCTCGAGAGACTTTATCTCCAATGCCTTGTGCTAATGCTCCTCCTAAAGAATGCCCAGTAATGACAATCTTAGAATAGGGTATACGTGTACTTTTTATGACATTGTCATAAAATTCAATACCTTCAAGAATTGAATCATTGTAAAGACCCCTAGCAGTTGCCTGTCCAAGACCCAGTTCTTTAGATACAGTAGAGATACCGATTTGAAGATCTTTATATACATCTGTTTTCGTCTTTGTGCCACGATAGGCAATATATAATGCGCAGTCTTTGACACCTGCCCAAGCAATAGTTAGAGTTTTTCCTTTGAGATGACCCACCTCTTTAAAATCACTTCCTGTATAGCCTCCGTTTTCTCCCCAGGAATAAGCTAACTGAGAAGCTTTAGCCGCATTTGTTTCTAGAGCTGAATCTTCAATTGTGAGAGGACATTTCTCTGAAGGAACTGGGATAGAATAGTGAGCACAAACCTCAATACGCGAAAATTTATGACCACAATTTTTATCACACCATGCCTGTAATTCTTTGTTGTTCGTGCAAACTTGGCTTGGTTGATCACATACTCCTGTGCAATTTGCCCCCAAGCGTTTTATGTAATTAAAGCTAATCGAATGCGCGTTTTCAAAATTTGCACCACTAAAAAATATTATCATGAAAGCAAATACAAGTTTTTTACTTGAAGTTATTTTTGACTTCGAAGATTGATTATTTTTCATGTTATAACTTTTGATTGTTAATCTCATGTCATTTTATGAAGAAAAGTCTTAAAAAACATTTAACTGTAATTGTTAAAAATAGAGTCAGATACGCACGAGATAAATAATGACGATTTAAAAAGTCATTACCCTATTGCCAGTAGACTGTCCATCTCCTATAAAAACGGCAAAGGGAATGGGAGATCAAAAATGGCCAAGTTCTATTTCTATTATTCAGCAATGAATGCCGGTAAAACGACAACTCTTTTGCAATCGGAATATAACTATCGAGAACGGGGTATGGAAACTTTACTGTTTACACCTGTTTTTGATAATCGTCTTGCTAAGGGTAAAATTGCCTCTAGGATTGGTCTTAACCGAGATGCTCACACCTTTGATGAAAGCTTAGATTTTTTTAAAGAAGTTCAAAATTATAAAACGCGAAGTAAAAAACTATCGTGCGTATTAGTGGATGAAGGGCATTTTTTAAAAAAGCGTCAAGTTGAGCAGCTGGCGCGTGTTGTGGATGAACTCTCTATTCCTGTTCTTACGTATGGTTTGAGGACGGATTTTCTAGGTGAGCCTTTTGAGGGAAGCCGATATTTGTTGGCTTGGGCCGATAATCTCGTGGAAATTAAAACCATATGTCATTGTGGTCGCAAAGCAATTATGAATTTACGTGTCGATTCAGAAGGAAATCAAGTTTTCGAAGGAGAACAGATTGAAATTGGTGGCAATGAGCGCTATGTGTCTATGTGTCGCAAACACTTTTTGAACCCTGTTGAAACCAAAGTTCGTCAGATCTCTTAAAGTTCAATCCTAATTTAGGTTTTAAATAAATGTTGCTTGTCCTTTGTTATCTCGGAACCATTTTAATATGGGGATCTACTTGGTATCTCATTAAATTTCAACTCGGTGTTGTTCCAGTTGAATTATCGAGTGCGTATCGTTTTATTTTAGCAGCGTTTATTTTGTTTGGTTGGTGTTATTGGCGAGGCTTAAACATAAAATTTTCAATTAAAACCCACTTTACTCTATTGTGTATGGGGTTTTTCATGTTCTCTTTGAATTACATCATGTTTTATTGTGCAGCCTCTTATGTCATTAGTGGTCTCAATGCAGTTCTGTTTTCGTGTGTTATTTTTTGGAACATTCTCAATGCTCGCTTGTTTTTGCGACAGCAAGTGCATCTTTTCATTTTTATAGGAGCAACAATTGGAGTCTCAGGACTAATTTTTATTTTTCTTCCTGAGCTTCTTAAAGTGAATTTTGATAGGCAATTCTTGATAGGGGTAGGATTTGGGTCATTAGGAGCTTTTTCAGCTTCATTAGGCAATATTCTTTCTGCAAAGCACTCAAGAGATGGGATCGGTATTACTGAAGGCAACGCTTGGGGAATGCTTTATGGAGGAATAATTAGCTTTATTATTGCAATGGCACAGGGTAAAGCAATTATCTTTGATTTTTCTCTAACCTACATGAGTTCGTTATTTTATCTGGTGTTTTTTGGATCAATCGTGGCTTTTGGCTGTTATTTAACATTGATTAAAAAAATAGGTGCTGATAAAGGAGCGTATGCGCTCATTTTGACACCACTTGTCGCTTTGATTATCTCTCAGTTTTTTGAGAGCTTTGTATGGACATTTTGGTCATTCTTAGGAATGATCCTGTTAATTTTCGGTAATATTATTATTCTTTGGGGAAAGAAACGTAAGGTTTCTTAAAATAGCATGTTACACATTCGCAATATCACCTATCGCATAGCAGGACGTACTCTCTTCGAAAATACGTCGGCTCATTTACCAAAAGGCCATAAAGCCGGTTTGGTCGGACGCAATGGTACGGGAAAATCGAGTCTCTTTAAACTGATCATGGGTGAAATACATGTTGACCATGGTGAAATCGAAATAAGAAAAGGATCTCGTATTGGAGTTGTTGCCCAAGAAGTTAACGTGAAGGGGCATACCCCCTTAAGTTTCGTGTTATCTGCAGATCATGAAAGAACAAGGTTATTAGAGCAATCAGAAACTGAAACGGATCCTCTACATTTAGTTGAAATTCATAATCGTTTAATCGAAATTGATGCTTATAGTGCGCCTGCTAAAGCTTCAAAAATCCTTGTAGGTTTAGGATTTGATGAGGAAGCACAGCAACGACCACTTCAAGAATATTCTGGTGGTTGGCGTATGCGCGTTGCTTTGGCTGCAGCTCTTTTTTCCGAACCTGATTTATTGCTTTTAGACGAACCCACAAACCATCTTGATTTTGAAGCGACTGTTTGGTTAGAGGGATTCTTAAAAAATTACCCTCAGACTCTCCTTATCATCAGCCATGATAGACAAATGTTAAATAGTGTAGCTGATCGTATCTATCATCTCCATGATTGTAGGTTGATGCTTTATTCAGGCAATTATGACTTTTTTGAGAAGACAAGACGTGAAAGGTTGGCACAAGAAAAAGCTGAACAAGCTAAACAGCAAGAGCGTCGTACACATATTCAAGAATTTATTGATCGTTTTCGCTATAAAGCATCTAAGGCTCGGCAGGTACAAAGTCGTATTAAGATGTTGGAGAAATTTGATCCAGTGATTTCAACAAAAGATGATCCAACTTTTAGGCTGGATTTCCCTGAAGTTGAAATGATGCCTCCTCCCATGATTACTCTTGAAAAAGTATCTGCAGGGTATGGAGATAAAGTTGTTCTTAAAGGACTTAATCAAAGGATTGATCCCGACGATCGTATTGCTCTTTTAGGTCAAAATGGTAATGGAAAGTCTACTTTTGCAAAATTAATAGCGGGAGAACTTGCACCACTTTCGGGTCTAATTACGCGGGCACCTAAAGTTCGTGTAGGATATTTTCATCAATATCAAATTGAAGCTTTACGACCTAAGGAGTCTGCTTTTGAGCATTTGGAAAAGCTTTTGCCCAATTTACGTCCTGACCAAGTACGTGCACGTTTAGGTCGTTTTGGGTTTTCCAGAGATAAAGCGGATGTTGCTGTTGAGAAACTTTCTGGAGGGGAAAAGTCACGCCTCAACTTTGCTCTTGTATCTGCCCTTGAACCGCAAATTTTAATTTTGGACGAACCAACGAACCATTTGGATATGGAAACGAGGGAATCCTTGATCATGGCTATTAACGAATTCAAAGGTGCAGTGATCTTAATCACCCATGATTGGCATCTCTTAGAATTGACAGCTGATCGATTGTGGCTGGTTGCTAATCAGAGTGTTAAGAGATTTGATGGAGATCTTAAAGACTATCGTCGATTTGTCTTAAGTGGTGGTAAAGAAGACGCTCACAAATCAAAAAAATAACAATGATATTAAAAAGCTTAAAGTTGAAGAAATTCTCTCACGTTATACAACGCTATCATGACTAAGACGAATGCTTAAGACTCATGAAGGACTGCCATCCACCACCGACTGCTTTAAATAAACCAACGGCATTAAGAGCAACAGACTCCTGACTGAGAATTTTATTCAACTCGTTATCATAATAAGCTGTTTCTGCCGTTAAAACGTCAAGAAATGTACTTAAGCCTGTCTGGTATCTTTTAAGGCTGAGATTTGCCGCAGCTTTACTTGAAGATGCAGAAAGACTTAAATGTTCGAAGTGTAGGATTTCTTTACCAAGCTTGACTAAGGAGTCTTCAACATCTTTTAAAGCGACCAATACGGTTTTTTTATAAGTGTGAAATGCTTGATCTTTTAAAGCTTCAGCCGACTCAATATTTGCGCGAATACGGCCAAAATCAAACAGAGTGTAGCTCACACCTGGACCAAAACTAAAAAAGCCACTTCTTGGTTGAAAAAGATTTGAACTCTTTAGACTCTCATAACCAAAGCTCCCTGTTAAAGTAAATTTTGGAAACAGATCTCCTATCGCTATACCAATTTCTGCTGTTTTAAGCTTCAGTTGTTCTTCCGCACTGCGGATATCTGGACGTCGTTCGAGAAGTTCAGAAGGAAGGCCAACATAAATAGAGGAAGGAGGTGTGGGAATTTCCTTTGCTTCTTCCAACCTCTTGACTAAGTGATTAGGCTCTTGACCTAGTAAGATGCTGAGCTGGTGTATGAGGAGTTGAATAGTTGCTTGTAACGGAAATATCTTTGCATAAGCCGCATCTCTTGATGCTTGCGCTTGAGAGACAGCTAAGTCTGTTCGCAGCCCAGAAGTTTGTAAATCTTGATTTAAGCGGTAGAGTTTATCTAATTTTTCGTAGGATTTTTGAGCGAGTCGTAATTGCTGCTGCGTACTTCTAAGTGTTATATAATTTTGCGCTATGTCTGCAATTAAAGCGAGAAAAACACCATGGGCATCAGAAATACTTAAATCTAAAGAAGCAACTGCAGATTCTTCAGCACGACGCAATCGACCAAATAAATCAATTTCCCAGCTAGTGTCTAATTCGCCACGATATAAATCATAAAACCTTTTTCCTAAGCTTTGTTGTGGAGATGTGTAAGCGTTTCGACTGTTTTGACGATGAGTTAAAGCTCCTGAAAGCGAAAATTGAGGGAATAAGCCTGCTTCTGCACTTTTAACGAGGGATCGACTTTGAGCAATTTTTGCTTCTGAAACTTTAAGATCAAGGTTAGATTCTGTTGCAGCATGTATAAGTGCAGTCAAGACTGGGTCATTAAAGTTTTTCCACCATTTAATATCCTCAGAGAATGGAGCGCTTTGATTGATTTTTTCTGACCAGTTTTCAGATATATCAATCTTGGGTCTTTCATAATCAGGTCCAATTTCACACCCAGCTAAAAGTAAAACACCTACGAGCAAAGACTTTTTCTTGAGGTATAGTTTGATCATCATGATGGGGGAGCCTCAATATAAACATCTACCTGTTGACCAATATAAGATGGCATATCTTTGGGATCAAAACTGTAAATCACCTGAAGGACGCGAACATCTATTCTTTCCGTAGAATCACCCGTAAGACTTTTTTTAGGAACTACATAGGGTTCAGTATATTGGAACTTAAGCGGGATTTTTATGGAACTATTGCCGCGCAAAAAAGCTGTTGCGTTTGTATTAGGCTGAAAACGCCACGCATCAGTTTCATCAATATCAACGCGTATGTGAAAATTTTGCACGCCCCCAAGAATCATCAGGGGAGTCGCTAATTGAGTTGTTGGTACATATTCACCAGGGTGGATATTGATTTGTAGAATGGTGCAATCAATAGGAGCTCTTATCCTCTGAAGATCTAAAGTTGTTTGGGCAGTTTCTACATCAGCTTCTGCTGTTTTGATATCTGCCTTAGCTGATTGAAGAGCAGCTTCAGCAATCATTACGTTATTTCTTCGTGTAATAAACTCTTCTTTACTTATGGCGCTTGCATCTTTCAAACCTTTGACAAGCTTAAATTTATCTTGGGCATCATTAAGATTTGTTTGTGCTTGAATAATAGATGCTTTTGCTTTTTCAAGTTGTGCAAGTTTAGAGTTAAGGGCATCCTTTGCTTGACGTGGATTAAGGCTAAATAATGGTTCTCCCTTTTTAACATGGGCGCCCACCTCTACCAGAACTTTTTCAACGATACCAGAAACAAGGCTGCCAAGTTTGATATTCTCCGTTTGAGCTTCAATGATTCCTGCTCCAGCAATGAAATCTTTATAGGGAGATGACGAAGGAAGAGTAACAGGATGAGAAATTTTGGGTGTCTTTTGATCACGAATAACCATGCTAATGCCACCAATGACGCCTAAGGCAGCTATGATATATAAAATTCTGTGTAAAGCGAAAAGGTCTTTTTTCATTTATGTTCTCATCAATTTTTTATTGCATCTTTATATGAAGTCACAATTTTCTTAATTTTTCCATCCTCCATGAGCGCAATGCGATCTGCAAAAGGGTATATGCGTATATCGTGTGTTACAACTATGAGCGATCGCTTTTGGTCCATGGCTATCTTCTTCATTATTCCTAAAATCAATTGGCCAGTCTCACCATCAAGGGCGCTCGTTGGTTCATCGCAAACAATAAGGCGTGGGTCATGGATAAGAGCACGCGCAATGGCGACGCGTTGTTGTTGTCCACCTGAAAGTGAAACAGGCAGTGAGTGTGTTTTGTCAGATAATCCCATTTGAGCAAGAATTTCATTTGCTTTAAGAGTTGCTGCGTGACGCTCCATTCCATTAATTATAAGAGGTACTGCTACGTTTTCTGAAGCTGTTAATGTAGGCATAAGGTTGAAAGCTTGAAACACGAAACCAATGTTTTTAGCGCGAAATTTAATTCTTTCAAGGGGAGAAAATTCTGAAACTTTGTGCCCAAACACCTGACAAGTACCACTATCATGATCCAAGATTCCAGCAATTATCGAAATAAGTGTTGTTTTTCCACACCCTGATGGACCTGCAAGCATCAAGAGTTCACCTTCTTTTATATCTAGTTCAACACCCCTTAACGCCGTTACTTTTGTTGTGCCATCAGTATAAGTCTTGATGACTTTTGAGCATTGCACTGCGGTAGTTAGTTTTTGTTGTTTCATAAGTATCGCTAGCTTTTGAATACGATTGCAGGCTCAAGCTTGATTACCTTGCGAATACTGATGAGGGCCCCAATCGTTGAAATGATAGTGACACCAATAATGCTGAAGGCCATGAGTTGCCAAGGAAAACGAAAGGCAATCTGAGAAGATCGAGAGAGAATAGAAAAAAGTGTTGTGCCCCCAAGACCTATGCCATACCCAACAACTCCAACGATGATTGATTGAAATAGAATCATATACAGAAGCATGCGGTCCGTTGCTCCCATGGCTTTAAGGACACCAAAATACCTAAGATTTTCAAGGGTAAAATTATAGAATGTTTGACCAGAAATAGCAGCACCAACAAGGAAGCCTAAAAGAACTGAAACTCCAAAATTGATAGGAATGCCAGTGTATTTTAAGTAATACTTTATTGTTATATTTTTAAATTCGTCAGCTGTATACGCTGCTAGACCTGTGTTTTCTTTAATTCTCGTTATGACGCCTTGAATGTTCTCATCTGATTTAACCTTAACTAATATAAAAGAAAGAAGATGCCGCTGAGGAGGAGCAAAATTAGTGGCTCTGGTGAATGTTGTAAAGACAACAGGAAGAGACTGAAAAGTTCGCGTGGTTTCTGCAATGCCAACAACGACAGCTCGGTGGTCATTTAATTCAAGCTGATCGCCAACCTTTAGGGGAATCTTGGGACCTCCAGGGTATGCTGACGGTTTTGCTAGTTTGTCATTAGCGCCCTCTACATTGACAATAACTGAATCACTGCGCCTAAGGTCTTCAAGTTGACCTTCTATCATAGTTGCAGGGCCACCTATCAGAGTAGTATCGTCCAATCCAATGACATTACAATTTTGAAAGTTACCATTCTCGAGACGAGCTTGAATGTTGCCTTTATAAAGAGGCTTTGCCCAATCAACACCTGCAATGCTTGAAACCCGATAGAGCATTGTTTGAGCCATAGGTTTGCTATCATCGATATATTGAACTTTCGAATCCATGACCCAAATATCAGGCAATCCCATATCTGTAAGAAAACTAAAAGATCGCGTCATAAGACCAACGAAAACGCCAGGCTGTTGAGTCATAATCAATGAAGCAAAAGAAATACCAAGGATAATTCCAATAAACTTTCCGCGGTCTCCAATGAGCATTCTCAGGGCAATATAAAACATCTTGGCGTATTCGCTCTTTTGTTATTATGAAAAATATTAACATACGAAGGATAGAAGGAAAAAGTTTTTAAAAAGTAAATCATTGGTTCTTAGCCAAATCAGGAGGATCAGCAAAATTTAAGGCAAAATAATTGCCAAAAAAGTTGACAATCTTCTTCTTTGTGGATATGACTATCGTAATAATAAAAAGACGTTTTCCTATCCACAGAGAGGTTAGCCATGAAGCAGAGCATCAAAGTCTGTTTATTTTTATGTATGGGCATCTATAGTTTACACGGAGCTGCAGCTGAAGCGTCAGCCTTGGCAGAAGTGCTGTTCAACGGAGTGACAAAGGGCGGGGCAAAGGTCGTTAAGAAGCGACCGGCTGTTCATTCTTCCTCCGTCCCCCTTTTCAAAAACTCCACCGTTAACGTGCAAAGAGGGAAGGGGTTGAGAGCGTGGCCAAAGAATTTCCAAACGTCAGGTTTTCATAAAACTGCGTTTTTTCAAGATCAGGATGAAACAAAAGGAATCACGATTCCTGAAACCAGCGAATCAATTCCTCTTCATCGTACGGCTTTGTTGGACCCAAAGGATGATGAATTGTTTAAAAGAATTTTCACATCAAAAGAAAACTCTCAGATGGTCGTCGGGCTTTTGAATGATTTTCTAGAATTAGAAGGGCAAGAGAGAATTGAAACCATTACGATCTTGAACAATGAATTTACCCCTAGACGTTATCGTGGCAAGAAATCTTTCTTCGATATTTTTTGTAAAGACCGAGCCGGAAAGCAATTTATTGTTGAAATGCAAAAAGACAAAGAAAAGGCCTTTTTCAAACGCCTCCATTATTATGCATCGGCCGCGTATAGTGAACAACTTGGGAGAGGGTTGGACTATGGTCTTCTGAAGCCTGTCTATCTTGTTTGTATTGTTGATCATACCTTGTTTAAGGATAATCAAGATTATAAGCACATCTTTACGTTAAAGCATAAAAAAATGCACACTGAATTTCCTGATGGTCCGCGCTATGTGGTGATTGAATTAGAAAAGTTTACTAAGACCAATGGAAGAATAAAATCTGCTGAAGATGAATTTCTCTATCTATTAAACAATTGGCAGCAAGTGGTGAGTTCTCCTCCAGATTCAAAGATAAAAGGGGCCTATGAAACCATCAGCAGTTACAACTTTTCGTCAATGGAGTACTTGGCTTATCAAGAAAGAATGTTGGACGAGATGACGCGAAGAGACAAAGAAGAAGAGCTTAATCAAGTAAGGGAGAGTGTTAAACACGCTGAGGAAAGCCTAAGACACGCTGAAGAGCAATCTAAGATAGCTGAGGAAAAAGCCAGAGCCGCTGATGAAAAATCTAAGGTTGTTGAAGAGAGCTTAAGACAAGCTGAGGAAAAATCTAAGATAGCTGAAGAGAGCTTAAGACAAGCTGAGGAAAAATCTAAGATAGCTGAAGAGAAATCGAAAGTGGCTGAGGAGAAGCTTGGTCAGATGAATATCGATACGGCTCTTAAACTCATCGCTTTTAAGTTAAGTACTTTGCAAATCAAAGAAGCGACAGGACTAGAAGATGAGACAGTCGAAAAACTGCGCTTAAAAGCAAAGCAAGAGAGGAAGTAGAAAAGGTGAGATGAAGGAAGGATCTCTATAAAAGGGAGTGTGATTGCTTAATATTCCCATAACGTATTGTTTATGCTATAGTTAATATGCTTGGAAGCAAGATGGTCGCTCCTTAAGATTTTCTTAAGGGGAGGAAAGTCCGGGCTCCCCAGAAACAAGGTGCCGGATAACGTCCGGCGAGGGTAACTTTAGGGAAAGTGCCACAGAAAATATACCGCCTTATGTTTTGTATATAAGGTAAGGGTGAAATGGTGTGGTAAGAGCACACCGCATTCCTGGTAACAGGTATGGCAGGGTAAACCCCACCTGGAGCAAAACCAAATAGGGACGATACTTTAGGGTAACCTAAAACGTGGGTTTCTGCACGATCGTTCGGGTAGGTTGCGTGAAGGCGTTGGTAACAACGCTTCCAGATGAATGACCATCCAGGCTCAAGCGGGCTGGACAGAACCCGGCTTATATGCTTCCAAGCAAATTTTATAAATAACAAAAAAGGTGATTTCTATGACTGGGGCTTTATTAAGAGGGAAAAAAGGATTGGTCATTGGTATTGCCAATGAACATAGCATTGCTTATGGATGTGCACACGTTTTTCGAGAGATGGGAGCGACTTTGGCACTTACCTACTTGAATAGTGACTCTTATCCTTATGTCAAGCCACTTGCCGAACGCTTAGATGCCCCCCTGCTGTTAGCCTGCGATTTTCGTATTCCAGGTCAATTAGAAGCAGTTTTTGAAAAAATTAAAAACACCTGGGGAGAGCTTGATTTTGTACTACATTCGGTAGCCTATGCGCCGAGAGAAGACTTGCACGCTCGTGTAACAGATTGCAGTAAAGAAGGTTTTTCGACGGCCATGGATTTATCTTGTCATTCATTTATTCGGATAGCAAAGCAGAGCGAACCTTTGATGAAAAAGGGGGGGTGTCTTTTGGCTGTCAGTTTTTATGGGGCTGAAAAAGTTGTTAAGCACTATAATCTGATGGGACCCGTCAAGGCAGCCTTAGAGTCGACTGTTCGTTATTTAGCCATTGAACTGGCCTCTCAAAATATTCGTGTACATGCTCTTTCACCAGGTCCTATCAAAACCAGGGCAGCTTCAGGTTTGGATCGTTTTGATGAGTTGATGGAGATGGTCAAAAAGCGCGTTCCTAATCATAAATTGGTGACAATTGAAGAAGTTGGGAGTTTAGCTGCATTTTTAGTGAGTGATGCTGCTAAATCTTTAACGGGTAACATCGAATATATCGATGGAGGTTATCACACTCTCGGTTAAGACTGAGACATATTTTTTAGCGTATTGGCTTATGGTCTCTGCCCTCTGCCCTCGGCTGTGATGTATTGTTTTGAGAAGGCAAAGAGAGTTCTAAATCGAATTCAAACCCATCATCAGTTTTTGGGTCTTTCCAGATCAGCCTTTCCTGTCCCTTTTTTATTTCCACCCAATATATATTTTCTACGCTATTTAATCCTTTTGAATGCAAGTAATTCATCACAAACTTCTTGGGTCTTGTGTCATCTTGCATATAGCTTATGTATATCTTTAAAGCCGGATTTAAGGGAGAGTGAAAAATTGCTTCAAAGAGATGTTCACAATTGAAAAAAGAGCATCCATAGATAAAAAGATGCCCTTGTTTTAAATCAGAGAGTTTTTTGTAGGCCTCACGAAGATAATGATCATCGTTAATTTCCGCTTTTTTGACATAGTAACGATCTTCAAAAATAATAACAGGGGTACGTTCTAGAGGAAGATTGTGAAGTCTTGCATGTAATTGACTTTGTGTATCATCTTTGAAGGCTTTCATAAAATTTTCTCGACACCAATTTTCTGCAGATATTGTGAAATATTTGTTTGTTATTTGATGCTTTCTAAGGTGAAATCCTCCATGTAGAAAATAAACTGGAATACGTCCTTCTTTTTCACCATTTTGTAAGTTGGTGGCAATTTCATCGTAGGTTAAATGGAGAGATTCTTTCAGATTGTTTCCATGGATAAATGTTAGACCATCCAGAAATTTCGCTCCTTGTTCAGGAGCACTATATTTTTGAATAGTCCAAAAGAAAAAAGGATCGTAGTTGATTGTAAATATTTGATTGAAGTCTAGAAAAAAATTTTTTAATTGAGTCTGACCTATAATATCAGAGGGTTGAGGCGCTCTTTTGAGAACATGATTCAAAAGATTAAAATTAACAATATAGCGAACACATTCGTTAATAAGTTCTGGCTTTTTGATGATAACTAATCGATCGAGTGCTTTTGGAGCATTAATAAGGTTTGTAATATTTTTAGTAATGTTGTCTAGAGCTTCAACTGTATCATAATGGACTGCATTTCTTACACTGTCTGCGGGACAAGAGAGTCCTAGACCATTTCCTATTAGAAGAGTTTTTTTTGCATTTTTTACAACACCATTTCTCAGAGCTTTTATATAACAACTAAGACATA
This sequence comes from Candidatus Nucleicultrix amoebiphila FS5, assembly GCF_002117145.1. Lineage (NCBI taxonomy): Bacteria > Pseudomonadati > Pseudomonadota > Alphaproteobacteria > Holosporales > Nucleicultricaceae (SeqCode) > Nucleicultrix (SeqCode) > Nucleicultrix amoebiphila (SeqCode). The sequence goes on from NZ_CP008743.1 coordinate 1,755,775, forward strand.
GGGTTGCAGTTTGACCTGACTCTATGTGAGTACATTGAATAGGATTAAACGGCATTTCTTCTGACCTTTGATTTTATAGAAAGTTTAATTCTCAATTATTTCAAATTCCTTTCTAGATATCAGATAAACAGGCATACTTGTTTAAAGAGGAGCTAACTCTGTTGTATCAACATTTTTTGAGCTCTAATTTTATGAGCTTCTGCCATTGCCCCCTTAAAATTGATGATGCCTTGCCCATGAATATTGGGATTATAGTCTTTGATATCATCCTTATTGGCGCCTTTAAGAAGCGCCTCCTTAATTTCACTATAGGTTAGATCTGGAAATGCTCCTCTAAGTTTAGTAGCAATAGCGCTTGCTATGGCTGATGCTGTCGAAGTACCTCCTTTTGGTATGAATTCATAAATGTTATCTCCAACATCTCTGATTTGATATTTACCAGGAGCCAATAAAAACATATCAGAGTAATCTCCAGCCTGATTGCTGTAACTACTTATAGCACTCTTTGAAATATCCCAGTCGCCAACAAGAAGTGTATGGTCTAGAAGCTCTTGATGGCTTTCCATTACTTTTTTAAGACCGGGCTTGTTACCTTTGATCATAGTAAGACCTTCATTTCCAGCAGATCTAAAAAGTAAAATGTCCGATCCTTCAAGCATTTCTTTAAGGAGAAGAGTGTCTTCTAAAGCATATTGCTGTGCGTCTAGATATATTTTCTGCAAGAGGGGAGGAAGAGGAGATTCTGGTGTCCAGTGTTGTGATTTTAGATAAGCATCAATAATTGGAAATTCAGCAAAAGAAGAGGATAATATTTCTGAAGTTTTTAAGACGGGAACCGAGATTTCAGAACTTTTAAGAGAGAGATCTAAGACTCCTTCAACAACGTTTAAAGATAATTTTAGTCTAGGAGGAATTTTGTTTGTTGGAAAAGTAAAATGCACTTTGCCTTTTTCATCTTGTTTAAAAACAGTGATGATTTCTTCACCAGCTGAATGAGAAGCATTAACGACTATTGGCAATCCTTTAGATTTAAAAAGAGTTGTTTTTCCTTCACCGATTTGTTCTAAAAGGTCTTGGTAGTTCCAAGCTTTGATTGTAGCATCTGGTGCCAATCCTTGTGTTCGGTGGATGCCAACATTCTTGTGAGTAACTCCATGTTTCACTGTCTTGATCATGTCTGTGCCATGATTTTCTTCCACATCTTTTTCATAGACAATAAGCGTTACGCCTTTTCCACTATGGTTTTGATTACGGAATGAGAGACCTAAGAGTGCCTTATTTTGAGACTCTAGGACATGTTTGAATTTCGTCCATTTCATTGCGTAAGCATCATATTTGCCATGCATATAGAGACTCTGTAGGTACTTTTTAATTGCTACGTCTGAATCCAATGTATCATCTAGTCTAGTCATAAGCTCTCTGAGTAATTGATCTTGCTTTTTAACTATTCTATATCGAGTGTGATATTCTTTTTCAAAAAGAGGAATCAAATAAGGAAGGTTCTCTTTTCTGTAGTCATCATCCTTCAAAAGAATAAAAGTGGTGAGAGTATCAATGGTGTGGGGCATTCCACGGTATTTACTACGAAGTTTGGCATAATTTTTGCCACGCTCTGCAATTTCTTTTAAATTTTTCAGCAAATCATTTTCTACTGTAATATCACTAATTTCAAATAATCTTGCCCTCTGTTGCGGTGTTAAGGCTTTTAATGGATTAAGCTGCTCATCCAGAGTTTTATCTGTTTCAATTTTCTTGGATTGTAGAGCTGCTTTATATTTTGTTTGACTGCTATGATATTTTTTTATTCCTAATTCTTCGCGAAGACTGCTGGCAAAATTTGGTTGACCAACCAAAAACACACCACTAAGAGCAAGAGCAGAAGTTTTTAAATGTTTCATCCAATTGTTCTTTTCTTGACGGTCTAAGGACCTTTTTAAAAGGTCTTGGTTAGCAGTAACTAATTGCTGATAATAATTGAGATTGGCCTGCCGCATTTCGTGAATATTACCCCGCATTATGCTCTTTATGGCTTGGCTTTGATGCGTTCTCCACACACGATAAAGATCTTGAAGGTAATTCATTTGCACCTCGTGATTCTTCTAAATTATAGGACGATAATCTCTAAAAAAACTTAAAGATGTAGAAAGAGGGACTCTTAATAATTTTTATTATGAAGTTTAAAAGTTTTTTTAAGTCCTCTGCATAAAATTTCTTATCCTTTTCTTCTTCTTTGCAACATTTTTGCCTAACACCTTGAAAAACAATCATTTGCGAATATTAGTACACGTAAGATTGGGTGTGGATAAGTCTGTGGGTAGTCATTTTCCCATAAAATATCCATTGACTCCCATTTAATCCCATGCTATCCCATAGATATCCAGTTTTGGTAGGTAATGGGTTTTATTTGTGGAGTACTTGGGGAATTATGACCCTTTTCTTGTCAACTTTTGAAAATAAGATAGATAAGAAAGGACGTGTCTCCGTCCCCGCAGCCTTCCGTGCAGCTTTGTCGTCAGAAAGTTTTCAAGGATTTGTTGCGTTTCGTTCCTATAAATTTCCAGCGATTGAATGTTGTAGTTTTAGTCGGATGCAGCGTTTAAGTCAGAGCGTCGATGCTTTGGATCTTTTTTCCGATGCTCAAGATGACCTTGCTGCGACAATTTTTGCTGACGCTCAACAAATTCCCATTGATGGGGATGGACGTGTAATTTTGCCAAAGATGCTTCTTGATTATGCTCATCTTGAAGAACAGATAGCTTTTGTTGGGCGTGGCGCAACTTTTCAAATATGGGAGCCTAAAGCTTTTGCGTTATTGCAAGCTAAGGCTCGAGCGAGCGTCAAAGAGCATCAAGTCACTGTTAAGTTACGTAACGATTTATCTCCCGGTGGAGGGACTAGAGCATGACGCACATAGCTCCATCCCTCCATTCTCCTGTGCTCCTCAATGAAGTTCTTTACTACCTTGCGCCAAAAGATGGAGAAGTCATTATTGATGGTACCTTTGGGGGAGGAGGGTATTCAAAAGCTATTCTTGAATCATCCTTATGTGTAGTAAAAGCGGTTGATCGCGATTTAGAGGCGGTTGAGCGTGGGCGAGAATTTGAAAAGAAATATCCTGATCGTTTTTCTATCATTGAGGGTAGGTTTGGCGCAATGGACGATTTGTTCTCGGATCGTATCGGCAAAATTGATGGAATTGCGCTTGACATAGGAGTTTCTTCTTATCAATTAGATCAGAGAGAGCGTGGATTCTCTTTTCGGTTAGATGGCCCTTTGGATATGCGTATGAGTCAAAAAGCAACGCTCAGTGCTGCTGATGTTGTGAATACTTATAAGGAAAAAGATTTAGCAGATATCATTTATCGCTATGGGGAAGAACGGCATTCTCGCGCTATTGCTCGCAAGATTGTCCTCGAAAGACAAAAACAACCTGTTACGACAACATTACAATTGGCGGAGATTGTGCGATCAGTCGTAAGGTCTGCAAAACATGATATTGATCCTGCTACAAAAACATTTCAAGCACTGCGCATTTACGTAAACGATGAGCTCGGCGAGTTAGAAAGAGGTCTATTGGCTTCCGAAAAGCTTTTAGCGGAAGGGGGACGTTTAGTTGTTGTGTCCTTTCATTCTTTGGAAGACCGCATTGTGAAGCAATTTATGCAAAAACGTTCGGGTAAGGCTTCTCAAGGATCCCGTCATAGTCTTGGGGCCACTAAAGTCGCAACTCAAGCAGAGTTTAAACTGCTAACGAAAAATGTCGTCAGGCCAAGTGATGAAGAATCAAGACGAAACCCACGCGCACGTTCGGCGCGCTTAAGGGCTCTTATGAGACTCAAAATAGCCAAAACTACTAAGGAGGTGTAAATGAGACGCAGTACCATTTTCACAGCTGTATTTATGGTGGCATTATTAGGTGTTGCAACATACAATATCAAACAATGTGTATTGAGTATCGAAACAGAATTGGCCCGAATTCATCAGAATATGCTTGGGTTAGAAGAATCGACGAGTCTCTTAAAGGCAGAGTGGAGCTATTTGAATGAGCCTCAGCGGTTGCAAATTTTAGCAGAGAAGCATTTAAATGTTCAACCTGCTCATGGTTATCAAATAGTTTCTTTGAAAGACTTACCAAACAAGACAGTATTTGAAGAAGGTTCTATACATTTAATCAAAGGCGAAGGTTAAAACGATTAATGGAAGAGGCATTATTAAACGTTCAAAAAATGAAAATGCTCCAGCGCGGTGCGTTGGATATAGCGAGAACACGTTTATTAATGGCGAGCGCTGTTTTTGTTTTCGCTATTTTGGCTATATGTGGTCGTCTCTTTGATCTTACGGTTTTACGTTCAACCCATGAACCTACTTTAGCAGAACAAGATCTTTCTAAAGGATTTAAAACAGGTCGCGCTGAAATTGTAGATCGCGTTGGTAACGTTTTAGCAACAACAATTACAACTTCATCTCTGTATGCTAATGCGCGCGTTGTTCAAAACTATGACGAAGTTGTTAAAAAATTAAGAACTGTTTTGCCTGCAGTTGGCAGTGATGCATTGCTGAAGCGTCTGCAATCAAAGAAGAGTTTTATTTGGATAGCGCGTCACTTGACTCCCCAACAAAAAGAAAAAGTCCTTAGACTTGGGATTCCAGGTTTAAATTTTATGTCTGATCAACGTCGTATTTATCCCCATGGTTCATTGGTATCCCATATTTTAGGTGTTACGAACGTTGATAACCAAGGGATCGCTGGCATTGAAAAGAGTATGGATTCTTATCTCACTTCCAACCAGGAGCCTCTTCAGCTTAGTGTGGATTTGCGAGTACAGCACATCGTGCGTGATGAACTGGCAAAGGGAGTTGCTGAGTTTAATGCTGATGGTGCTGCGGGAATGGTGATGGATATAAAGACAGGTGAAGTTGTCGCCATGGTATCTCTCCCAGATTTTAATCCCAATCACCCCAATGATTGCCCAAAGGATAATCATTTCAATAAATTGACCCTTGGTACTTATGAGATGGGTTCTACAATGAAAGCTGCTACAATAGCCATGGCTTTAGAGTATGGTGTTGCAAAGCTTTCTACGGTTTATGATGTGACCCATCCAATACATATTGGTCGATTTAAGATTACGGATAACCACCCAAAGGGTAGACCTTTAAACGTTGCTGAGATCTTTGTTTATTCCTCAAATATTGGAGCGGCCCAACTTGCGTTAGCAACTGGGATTTCTCGTCAAAAGGAATTCTTAAAGAGTTTAGGATTGTTTGAGCCATCCTCTATTGAATTAAAAGAAATAGGAGTTCCTTTGGTCCCCAGACACTGGCGTGAGACGACTGCTATCACAGTTTCCTATGGATATGGTATGTCCATTACACCTTTACATTTAGTTTCTAGCATTGCTACTTTGGCAGGGGGCGGGACAAAAGTTATGCCTACTTTACTACGCCAAAAGACTGATTTAGAGCCAGGAGTCCGGGTTATTTCTCAAGAGAATTCACGAAAGATCTTGCAATTAATGCGGCATGTGGTAAGCGATGGTACTGCCAGGAAGGCAAATGTTCCTGAATACTTTGTTGCGGTAAAAACAGGAACACGTAAAAAGCTTTCTGGGCGCGGTTATAGTGATGACCATGTGGTCACAACTCTGGTAGGGGTTGTGGGTGAGACGGCGGACACCCCAAAATACGTGATATTTATCATGATAGATGATCCAAAAGCTTCGAAACAAACCTATGGTTTTAATGCCGCTGGCTGGAATGCTGCAGTGGTAACCAAGAATATTATCTCAAGGATGGGACCTGTGTTGGGAATGATGCCAAATCCAATCAAAGAAATGGAGGATGCCGATCCATTTTTCCGTACAGTTAGCTTTGGAGGAAAGCATTGAAACTCAGTGCCTTATTAGATGAAAGCCAACTCAACGGATTAGACTTTGAAGTTACTGGGGTCTCATCGGATTCTCGTTTAACAAAGACAGGTGAGCTTTTTATTGCGCTTAAACCTTTAAATGGTTCAAGCAATCTTCCCTATATTAAAGAAGCGATTGAAAAAGGTGCTTGCGCTATTCTCAAAGGGCTGGATGAAGATCTAAAAGATTTAGATTCATCTCTGCTGAATAAAGTCAAAATCATAGCAGTAGAAAATCCACGCTTCGTTCGTTCGCGTATTGCTGGAAAATTATATCCTGGCGTACCTGAGTCTCTTGTGGCAGTGACGGGGACAAACGGTAAAAGCTCTGTAGCTTCCTTTTGTCGTCAAATTTGGACTCAATTAAAGCACACTGCTTGTTTTATGGGAACAACAGGTCTTGATTGTCCAGAGAATTTGAAAGAACTCTTACCTGAGGTTAAACAAACGTCTGTTGATGCTTTTGTTTTGCATCAAGCTCTTTCAGATATGCATCGCCACGGTGTAACGCACGTGAGTATGGAAGCATCCAGCCATGGTCTCGATCAATATCGTATGGATGGTATACGGTTTAAATCCGCAGGTTTTACTAATATCGAACGCGACCACCTTGATTACCATCAAACGATGGAACGTTATTTTTCAGCTAAAAAGCGTCTTTTTAGCGATCTTATAGCCCCTAATGGTGTTGCTGTTTTAAATGCTGATGTTAAAGAATTTAAACCTTTACAAGAACTCTGTCGTCATCATGATGTACGCTATATGAGTTATGGCTGGCAAGGACAGGAACTGCGTCTTTTAAAGATTAAGCCTCATGCAAATGGTCAAACGATCGACCTAGAGGCATTTGGTAAAACGCACCAAATTAATTTACCGTTGATAGCCGAATTTCAAGCAATGAATGCTCTTTGTGCAACGGGTCTTGTCGTTGGTGCTGGGGATTCCATAGAAGATGTTCTTCCTTGTCTAGAAAAATTAAAGACCGTGAGTGGACGCATGCAAAAAGCAGGCGAAACTCCCAAAAAGGGCATCGTCTATATTGATTATGCTCAAAATATAGATGGTATGCGCACAGCTTTAAAGACTATCAGACCTTATACAAAACGAAATCTTACCGTGATTTTTGGTTGCGGAGGAGGACGTGATTTGAGTCGACGAGAAGGCATGGGGATTGCTGCACGAGAAGGTGCAGATCGGGTGATCATTACCGATGACAATCCGAGATATGAAGATCCTCAGTTGATTAGGACGTCTCTCTTAAAAGGCTGTCCTGACGCTATAGAAATTCCCAACCGCTCTGAAGCAATTCGTCACGCCCTTTCCACACTGGAAGAAGGGGATATATGTTTAATTGCCGGTAAGGGGCATGAACGCGAAGAAATTGTGGGCGATCAACGGATCCCCTATAACGATTTTGAAGAAGCTCAAAAGATTTTGCTAGCCATTGGAGGAACCTGCTCATGACAATACTCTGGACATCTCATGAAGTTGCACAGGCAACTGGGGGCACTCCTAGTTGCGAATGGCAAGCAACAGGCTTTACGATTGATTCAAGAGAAATAAAAAAAGGGGACTTGTTCATTGCTCTCAAAGGACCGATTCATGATGGGCATGACCATGTGCAAGAAGCTTTTGAGAAAGGGGCCGTAGCTGCCATTGTTAATGAAGATTTTAAAGGACAATATAACGTAGTACGCGTAAAAGACACGCTCCAAGCGCTTAATGATTTGGCTTATGCATCAAGAAAGCGCACACAGGCTAAAATCATAGCGGTTACAGGTAGCTTTGGTAAAACGAGTACAAAAGAAGCTTTAAAATTGGTCCTCGGTCATCAAGGAAAAGTGACGGCCAGCGAGAGAAGTTTTAATAATTTTTGGGGGCTGCCATTAAGTCTTTGTCAGCTTCCTCAAAGCTTTGATTATGGTGTCTTTGAAATAGGGATGAATTATCCTAACGAAATTACGCCATTGTCTAAATTAGCGCGTCCTCATATTGCTCTCATCACCACTGTAGAAAAAATGCATATTGAAAATTGCGGTTCCTATGAGGGTGTTGCAGATGCAAAAGCTGAAATCTTTGAAGGTATGGATCCTGGAAGTAAGGTGATTTTAAAGAAAGATAATCCCATGTTCCATCGTCTTGAAGAGAAAGCTAAGAGCAAAGGTCTTGACGTTGTTACTTTTGGTAGCGATCCAACTGCTGATGCGCGTTTACATGAGAATTTTTATCGAGATGGACGTCTTTTTGTTCGAGCAACGGTTGGCAGTCGTGAACTTGAATATGCTGTACCTGCAGTGGGAGAGCATTGGGCCTATAACAGTTTAGCGGTATTGACGGCAGTCTGGTTGCTGGGAGGTAATGTTGAATTAGCTGCCGCAAGTCTTTCTCAATTTCAACTCTTAGATGGTCGTGGAGCAGTTCGCGAATTTAAGGTTGATGGGGGGAGTATTACAGTTATCGATGATAGTTACAACGCAGGACCTGGATCTATGTCTGCAGGTATTAAAACCTTAGGAAGGCTTAATCCTGGACCTGAAGGACGACGTATCGCCGTGATGGGTAATATGGCTGAGCTTGGTGATTTTGCTAAAGAGCTGCATGAAGCTTTAGTCGACGAGTTAGTTGCTAATCATGTAGATAAAGTATTTACAACAGGTAATTTGATGGCGCATCTCTTTGCTAAATTACCTGAGTCTATGCAGGGCTATCAAAATGATGACTTGGATGATCTTGCAAAGAAGATTTGTTCTTTTGTTCGCCCTGGTGATGTTTTGCTTGTTAAGGGATCACGTGGCATGCGTGCTTATCGTGGTAGGATGTCTAAAATTGTAGATGCACTTGAAGCGCTCAATCATGAAAAAATAAAGAAGAGTGCTTAAAGGATGCTTTATAATTTATTAGCACCACTCTCTGTTCAATTCCCAGTTTTCAACCTTTTTCGCTATATTACGTTTAGAACGGGTGGAGCTATCCTTACTGCCTTACTAATTAGCTTTATTTTTGGTCCTTACTTTATTCGATGGCTAAAATCTAAACAAAAAGAAGGTCAACCAATTCGCAAAGAAGGTCCGCAATCGCATCTTGTTTCAAAAAAAGGAACTCCAACAATGGGAGGCTTTTTAATTCTTGTGGCTCTTATTTTTAGTACGTTTCTTTGGGCAGATTTAAGCAATGGTTTCGTTTGGATTGTTGTAGGAGTAACTATAATATTTGGGGGCCTTGGAGCAGCTGATGATTATCTTAAGTTGTCTCAAAAAAATAGCAAAGGGTTGCCAGGAAAACTCAAGTTGATAGTGCAATTTTCTACAGCATTTTTGGCAGCCTATGCACTGACTCATGTGATGCATGTACCAAATGCAACAGGCTTAGCTGTTCCTTTCTTGAAAAGTTTTATGTTTGATCTTGGATGGTTTTATCTACCCTTTGCATGCATAGTTATTGTGGGATCATCCAATGCCGTTAATCTAACAGATGGTTTGGATGGTTTAGCAATCGTACCAGTGATTTTAGTGGCATTATGTTTTGCTGTGATTGCTTATTTGGTGGGTAACCATATTTTTGCAAATTACTTGCAACTTAATCAAGTGCCTGGAAGCGGTGAGCTGACAGTTTTCTGTGGTGCACTCATCGGAGCTGGTCTTGGATTTTTATGGTTTAATGCCCCCCCTGCCATGGTGTTTATGGGAGATACTGGTTCTCTCTCTATGGGAGGTGCTCTTGGAACGATCAGTCTTATTACAAAACATGAGATCGTTCTGGCTATTATTGGGGGGCTTTTTGTCGTTGAAACGATTTCAGTGATTCTTCAGGTGCTTTATTTTAAAGCAACAGGTGGAAAACGCATTTTCTTAATGGCTCCCTTACATCATCACTTTGAAAAAAAAGGTTGGGCTGAGCCAACTATTGTTATACGGTTTTGGATTATTGCGGTAATCTTAGCTTTAGTTGGACTTTCAACCTTGAAGTTACGTTAATGGGCGGGTCTTTAGAACTTCAGGATCAATGCTTTGCGGTGGTAGGTCTTGGAAGATCTGGTCTCGCAGCTTGTCAAGCTTTAAGAGCGCGTGGAGCGAGTGTCTATGCTTGGGATGATCAATCTAATTATTACGAACTTGTAAAAAATTTAGGGTGCATTATATCGCCTTATGAAGAATGGCCATGGCAGAATTTTCAAGCCACGATTCTCAGTCCAGGAATTCCTCATCATCTTCCAGTACCTCATCCTGTTGCTAGACTAGCTCAAAAAAACAAAGTGCCTATTATTGTAGACGTTGATTTACTTTTTAAGTGGGAGTCCCATGCCAAATTTATTGGTATTACTGGTACCAATGGAAAATCAACAACAACAGCCCTTGTCGGTCATATTCTCGATAATGGAGGTCTAAAGGTTGCTGTGGGAGGAAACATAGGTGTTCCTGCTCTCAGTTTACCCTCGATGGGGGAAAGAGGAGTTTATGTGCTTGAGCTGTCAAGTTACCAGTTGGAAAGACTACCATCTTTAAGTTTGGACACTGCCGCGCTCATTAATATTACACCTGATCATCTAGAACGTCATGGTTCTATTGAACAGTACGCTCAAGCGAAAGAACTGATCTTTGGTGCAGAGGGCCTCAAGAATGCTGTTGTTAGCATTGATGATAATTATTCATCAGATATTTTTAAACGTCTTGAAAAAAAGTCCAGCATTCAGCTCATTAGTGTTGGGCGAGACAAAAGTTCGTTGCTACGAATTACGGACGATGGATTGACGGATAATGCTTGGGGAGCAGGAAAAATTGTCTTTAATTTTAGAGATCTCAGCTGGGCTTTAGGACATCATAATTGGCAAAATGCAGCGATTTCTTATGCTATTGCTCGATGCCAAGGATTAAGTTTTGATGAAACCTTGAAAGGCCTCCAAAATTTTCAGGGATTAGCCCATCGAATTGAAAAAGTTTGTGAAAAGCGGGCGATTACTTTTGTCAATGATAGTAAGGCTACTAATGTGGAGGCTGTTGGCAAGGCTCTTGCATGTTTTAGTAACATTTACTGGATTGCGGGAGGAAAGCCAAAGAATGAGCCTTTAACGCCCTTAGAAAAATTTTATCCCAATATTAAAAAAGCCTATTTAATTGGTGAGGCTCAAGAAAGCTTTGCAAGACAATTGAATGGGAAGCTTGATTATGAATGTAATGGTACTCTTGAAGAGGCTGTCAATGCTGCCCATAATGATGCGCTGCGTGCTCATAAAAATGCAGTGATTTTGCTTTCACCAGCATGCGCAAGTTTTGACCAATTTCGTGATTTTGAAGAGCGGGGAACTATATTTAAAAATCTGGTGCAACAGCTTTGTGTAGAGAAAGCGTCATGAGGGATCTTACTTAATGGCGACTTTTGCACGCAGTGATAATAGTGTTTTAGGCCGGTGGTGGTGGACCATCGATCGATGGCTTTTGTCTGCAATTATTGCATTAATAGCGATTGGTTTTTTTCTTACCATGGCAGCAAGTCCATCTGTAGCTAATCATCTAAACTTAGATCCTTTCTATTTTGTGAAACGACACTCGTTTTACCTTGTGCCTGTGCTTATCACTTTGGTTAGTACATCTCTTTTGTCCTTAAGAAACATTCGGCGAGTTTCGTTGTTAATATATTTTATGGGGTTACTTTTAATTGCTATGACTTTGTTTTCAGGATCGGAAATAAAGGGAGCAAGGCGCTGGATAAGTTTTATGGGGTTGTCTCTACAGCCGTCAGAGTTTATTAAGCCTGCACTTGTTATTCTCTGTGCTTGGATGTTGTCAGAACGCAAATTGAATCCAGATTTTCCTGGTTACGTAGCAGCCTTTGTATTTTACGGTTTCGTTATATTTTTGCTTGCTTTACAACCTGACATGGGAATGGTGATCTTGGTTTCAACAGTCTTCTTTGGTCAATTATTTTTAGCCGGATTGCCTTTGTTATGGGTCGGTGTATCAGGAGTCATAGGGCTACTAGGATTAGGAGGGGCTTACCTCGTTTTTCCCCATGTGAGTCATCGTATCGATCGATTTTTTAATCCTAATTTAGGCGACCGCTTTAGCGAACGTTATCAAGTGAGTCAGTCACTGGAAGCGTTTATGAATGGAGGTTTTTGGGGACAAGGACCTGGTGAAGGTACAGTAAAAAAATATTTACCAGATGCTCATGCTGACTTTATTTATGCTGTGGCTGGGGAAGAATTTGGGTTGTTCTTTTGTCTCATTATTTTGGGTCTCTTTTTGTTTATCGTTTTGAGAAGTTTTGCGCGTGTTTTGTCAGAAGACAATTTATTTATTTTACTTTCTGTGGCAGGGTTGGCTGCAGAATTTGGTTTGCAGGCCATGATTAATATTGCGTCTACGACCAATCTGATTCCCACAAAGGGGATGACTTTGCCCTTTATTAGCTATGGCGGATCTTCGTTGATTGCTCTTTCTATCGCTATGGGAATGATCCTGGCTCTTACGAAGCGTCGCAATAAAGGACGGTGGTTATGAAGTATTCTATTGCAATTGCTGCCGGAGGGACGGGAGGACATGTTTTACCAGCAAAAGCCCTTGCTTTAGAGTTGATAAAGCTTGGTCACAAGGTTCTGTTTATGACGGATCCTCGCGGAAATAGCTATTTACAAAACTCTGAGCCTTTTTCGGTTGAAGTTCTACCATTGCCTCTGAGAAGAAATGGGAAGGGTAAAGTTCTTTTTTATTGGGGCTTATTAAAAAGTTGTCTTACATCATTTAAACTAATCAAAAGCAGAAACATTCAAAGCGTCATAGGGTTTGGAGGATATCCTTCTTTCCCTTTATTAACAGCAGCTGTGTTGTTTAGAGTGCCTATAGTTCTTCACGAGCAAAATGCAGTTTTAGGACGCGTTAATCGTCTGTTCTTGCCTTTCACAAGCAAACTAGCGATTTCTTTTCCAAAGACTCTTAAAATTAAGTCGGTTCACCAACAAAAAGTTGTTGTGACTGGTCTACCTGTAAGACCCGTTCTCCTTGAAGCCAGAAAAAAGGATTATGAGATTCCACCCTCAAAAGGATACTTTAATCTTTTTATTTTAGGGGGGAGCCAGGGAGCACAAATATTTAATCAAATACTTCCTGAAGTGATCGCATCATTGCCGTTAACTCAGCAAAAACGTTTAAGAATATTTCAACAATGTCCTAAAGGGACAATAGAGAGCTTGAAAAAAAGCTATGAAAAAACGCAAGCTAAGGTGACGATTAAAGAATTTTATGAAAATGTTCCGGAGTTATTGCACCTTTCTCACTTAATTATTGCACGATCTGGTGCTGCAACGGTTTCTGAGATTGCTGCAGTAGGTAGACCTGCTGTTTTAGTGCCTTTTTCACAAGCTTTGGATGATCATCAAACTGAAAATGCTAAGGCTTTTACAGGGCCGGGAGGAGGATGGCTGTTGCCAGAAAACGCATGTTTACAAAAAAATCTTGAGGTTTTGATAAAAGGCTTGATGAGTGATCCGAAACCTTTATTTTCAGCAGCTGAAAAATCCCGCCACTTTGGAAAACCTAAGGCGTTAAAGGAATTGACGGCAATTATGTGTAACAAAACTTTATACGGTAAGAGAAAATTGGGAGTCTCAGCATGAAAATTTCGCCACAGAGCGCAGGTGAGATTCACTTTATAGGTATTGGCGGTATTGGTATGAGCGGTATTGCTGAGCTCTTACATAATAGAGGCTATCATGTGCGCGGCAGTGACATAAATTTAAATGCAAATGTTGAACGGTTGCAAAAACTTGGGATCTCAGTGACGATTGGCCATAAAGCAGAGAGTATCCTTGGAGCAAATGTTGTAGTGGTCTCATCAGATATAAAGTCCGATAATCCAGAAATTAAAGCAGCACGTGAACAATCTATTCCGGTAGTTATGCGCGCTGAAATGCTCGCTGAATTAATGCAATCAAAATTTTCTGTTGCGGTCGCCGGCACCCATGGCAAAACCACAACAACTTCTTTAAGTGCAGCGATCCTCGAGACAGGAGGGTTTGATCCTGTTGTTGTGAACGGAGGAATCATTAATGCATATGGAACTAATATGCGTCAGGGACATGGTGATTGGTTTGTTGCTGAAGCTGATGAGTCTGATGGAAGTTTTTTGAAATTACCCAGGACAATTACTATTGTGACCAACATTGATCCTGAGCATATGGAATATTATAAAGACTTTGCGACCCTTAAGAAAGCTTTCAAAGACTTTGTGCTCGGGATCCCCTTTTATGGTTTGGCTATTTTATGTAAAGACCATCCGGAAGTCAGTGCTCTGGCTGAATCAATCACGGATCGTAGAGTAGTGACTTATGGATTGAACCCTAAAGCTGATATTTATGCAACCAATATCCGTCCTGGGCCGCAAGGAAGTGTTTTTGATGTGGTGATTAATGAACGATTTCGCCAAGTTTGTGCCATGCCTTCAGATCTTAAAGTCATTAAAGATGTTTTCCTATCAATGTTAGGAGAACATAATGTTCAAAATGCTTTATCAACAATTGCTTTAGGATTAGAGCTGGGAATGGATGTCGAACATCTCAAACAAGGCCTGAGTAGTTTTCAAGGAGTGAGCCGACGCTTTACAGCAGTTGGAAATTTTAGAAATATACAAATTATTGACGATTATGCTCATCATCCTGAAGAAATTAAAGTTGTTTTGAAAACAGCTACGACAGTAGCAAAAGGAAAAGTTATCGCTATCTTTCAGCCTCATCGCTATTCGCGTTTAGGCAATTTATTTAATGAGTTTTGTAACAGTTTTTCACAAGCGGACGCAGTTGTTGTAACACCGATTTACGGTGCCGGTGAAAAACCATTACCAGGTTTGACGCAAGAACATCTTGTTTCGTCTCTCAAGGCTGCCTATAAAGGAAACATCTATTCGATTGATTCAGCAGAAGCACTCGCTCCACTTGTTTTTGACATTGCTGCATCAGGAGATTATGTTGTGTGTTTAGGGGCTGGAACAATAACATCGTGGGCGAGGGGCTTACAGGAAAAATTAGAGTCATTAGCTGGTCATATGGAGACTAAAAGTGCAATTGGCTAAGATTAGGGAGACAATAGATTGAAAGCGCAAGAAAATCTCATTGAACGTTTACCGAAAGTACGTGGCAGCTATAATGCGAACGTCGCCCTTGGCAAATACGTATGGTTCAATGTTGGGGGACCTGCGGAAGTCATCTATAAACCTGCTGATACAGATGATTTGTCCTTTTTCCTCAAAGAAAAACCCAGAGATATTCCTATCAATGTTATCGGAGTTGGATCTAATTTATTAGTGCGAGACGGTCTCGTACCCGGGGTGGTTATACGTTTAGGAAAAGGCTTCAATAATATTGCATTCCATGGCAATGAAGTTGATGTTGGAGCTGCAGTTTTGGATCGCACTCTTGCTATGTGTTCAGTAGATGAAGGTCTTGAAGGTATTGAGTTTCTTGCAGGTATTCCTGGAACCATTGGTGGTGGCTTGAGAATGAATGCAGGATGTTATGGAACTGAGATGAAAGATGTGGTGTCGGCGGTTTTTGCTCTAGATCCTAGAGGAACGCTCCATCATTTAACTCTTGAAGAGATGGGCTTTTCATATCGACACTGCGGGATTCCTGAAAATTGGATTTTTATTGGCGCACGATTAAGACTTCGCAATGGAAAATCATCAATTATTTTAGAGAAAATCACAAAACTTTTAGAAGAACGTGAGTTTACTCAACCAGTACGTTCTAGGACAGGGGGCAGTACATTTGCAAACCCAGATGGAATGAGCGCTTGGGAACTTATTGATCAAGCCGGTTGTAGAGGGTTACGCATAGGGGGAGCGCAAGTTTCAGAAAAACACTGTAATTTTTTAATTAATACAGGGGATGCAACAGCTGAAGAAATTGAAACACTCGCAGAAGAAGTACAAAGGCGTGTTTTTGAAACATCAGGGGTTGACTTAAGATGGGAGATCAGGAGGATTGGTAAATCAGCATCTGAAGTGGAAATGAGTGTAAAGGCAGCATGAAGAAGACAAAGACAATTGCAGTGTTAATGGGAGGGTGGAACGGTGAACGCGAAGTTTCTCTCGCAAGCGGAGAAAAGGTTGCGACTGCCCTTGAAAAGGCTGGTTATCAAACTATTTCAATCGATGTTTCTCGCGATCTTCAAAAATTAATCGAGAAGCTTAAGCCAGCTCCAGATGTGGTCTTTAATGCGCTGCATGGTCGTTGGGGGGAAGATGGACATATTCAAGGTGTCCTTGAAATTATGAAAATTCCTTATACATCATCAGGCGTTATGTCTTCAGCTTTGGCTATGAATAAACCGACTGCTAAAACGCTGTTTCAAGCAGCAGGTATTCATTGTCCAAAGGGCTTTGTTACAGATGTTGAGGCCGTCTTAAAAAAGGATCCGATGCCTAAGCCTTATGTATTAAAACCATTGGAAGAGGGATCCAGCATCGGTGTCGCTGTGATTCAGACCGATGAGGATTTGAAAAAATGGCATAAGAATTGGAAATATGGTTCTCGCGTTATGGTCGAAGAATATATTGATGGTCGTGAAATCCAGGTCGCAGTGATTGGTAACGCAGCGATCGGTGCCATTGAAATAAAGCCTAAGCAAGGCTTTTATGATTATGAAGCAAAGTATACTGAAGGTAAAGCTGAGCATATTATGCCAGCGCCATTGCCTGAAGAGGATTACCAAGAAGTTTTGGATTTAGCCTTAAAAGCTCACAATTGTCTCAATTGTTTTGGGGTGAGTCGGGCGGATTTCCGTTACAACAATAAAAATGAAAAAGGGAAACGGTTTTACATTCTGGAAGTGAATACGCAACCTGGTATGACACCGTTGTCATTACTCCCAGAGATTGCAGCGCATCAAGGGATGCCTTTTGAAAAATTGTTGGAATGGATGGTTGAAAATCCAAAATGCCCGGATTGAGAGCAGATAAATCTTCATCAAGACAGAGCGTCTCTCAAAGAGGCAAGAAATCCGCAAAACCGAAGAGCGGTAATTTTTCTTTATTTTTCAAGGCTCTGTCATTTGTGATTCTATTGGGAGGTCTTTCATTTGCCTTACTCAGTGGTCATATAGAAGCATTGCGTCAAGATTCCTGGAATTGGTGGATGGCGACAAGTCAACGAGCAGGTTTTAAAGTAAAAAACTTAATTATCGATGGTCATCATCATTGTTCAAAGACAGATGTTTTACAGGCTGTTTCGTTAGATATGAATAAATCCATATTTGATGTTTCTCCGAGTGTAGTTCGTGAGAAAATTGAGAAACTCGGCTGGGTAAAATCAGCTATGGTTAGCCGTCGTTTGCCACATACACTTTATATTCGAATCGTAGAGCACCATCCAATCGCCTTCTGGCAAAAAGATGCAAAACTGCATTTGATTGATAATTACGGACAAATTATTAAAGCGGATAAAATTGGACCATTTACTCAGCTTCCTATTTTGACCGGTGATGGTGCCGTTGAAAAAGCGCCCGTTCTGATTGAAGAAGTCAGCCGCTATTCGGCCATAGCGAGTCGTATGACTGGTGCGGTATATATCAGCAAACGCAGATGGGATTTAATCCTGGATAACAAATTGCGCGTACAACTACCTGAAGTGTCTGCCAATTTTAAAGAGGCTATAAAATATTTGGATCAACTAAATCAGGAGCAGCCTTTGCAGGAAAGAGATATAGTAGTGATTGACCTGCGTGTACCCGATCGTGTGTTCTTTTATCTTTCACAAGAAATGCGCGCTCCTGGAATTAAGTTGAAAGGCGAGAAGAGTGCTTAAAGGGCAATAATGTATTTTAAAACAGTTCGAAAAAGTTTGCAGAAAGTTTTGCCAGAGATCGTGACGGTCTTAGATATTGGCACAAGCAAAGTTTGCTGTTACATCGGTCGTCTTGGAAGTGGTGACACTATTCAAGTTATGGGCGTTGGTTACGAAGCATCAAAGGGCATACGAAATGGTGCAATCGTTAACATGGAAGCTTTATCGACTTCGGTTGCTCGAGCAACACATGCTGCCGAGCAAATGGCTCAAGTAACAGTTAATGATATCTTGGTGAGCCTCTCCGCAGGTCTTGTGGAATCTCATATCCTTGATGTTTCTTTACCTATTGCTGGACGCGCTGTTGATGATAATGATATTCGAAAAATGCAACAGACCGCGGCTCAATCTGTCGGGGGAAGTAATTCAGAAATTTTGCATTGTATCCCCGTTACTTTTAATATTGATGGAACGCGTGGCGTTAAAGATCCTCGAGGAATGGTAGGGGAGAGCTTAGGAGCTAGTATTCACGTTATTACCGCTGAAACTGGACCAGTACGGAATTTCTATGCATGTGTCGATCGTTGTCATTTAAGCGTTAGCGGTTTTGTAGTGGCTCCTTATGCATCGTCACTATCCACATTGGTCGAAGATGAAATTGATTTAGGTGTAACTTTGATTGATATGGGAGCAGGATCAACCTCGATTTCTGTTTTTTATGATGGTCGCCTTTATCATACAGATTACTTACCTGTAGGAGGGCTTCACGTAACAAATGATATTGCTCGTGGACTATCAACGCCTCTTCTTCACGCAGAACGAATCAAGATTCTCCATGGCAGTGCTATGGTTTCGCCTCTTTCAAATCAAGACGATCGCGGGATTATTAGTGTGCCTCAAATTGGGGAAGATGATCCTCAAAAAGGATTACAAGTTACAAAGTCTGAACTTGTCCGTATCATACGTCCTCGTATAGAAGAAACCTTTGAGCTTGTAAAAGAACGCTTGAAAAAGTTTAACGATGTTGCTATTGCCAGCAAAAGATTGGTTTTAACGGGTGGTGCTAGTCAACTTCCTGGTGTAAGAGAATTAGCAAGTCTCATTTTAGATAAGCACACGCGATTAGGTAAACCCATCAATGTTCAAGGTCTAGATGAGAGAATGCGTACTGCCTCATTTGCTACCTGTGCAGGACTTTTAGTATATGCGCGGGGGGAACAAAAGCTTAATGCGAGTCGCCAAAAGAAAATGTCTCAAAATGCACCTGCATTTTTTGGTAGGTTTGGCGTTTGGCTTCGGGAAAATTTATAGTAGACTAGGTTATTAATGCGTTCAAAACGATTTGAAGATATTAGTGTTAACGTGGAGATAGGAATGACAACGGCCCCAACTTCTTTAAATAAAACCTCCGAGGAAATTGCAACTTTGGAAACCCAAGAAGAATTGGGTATGGATATGGAACCAACGCCATTGACCAAAGCTCCAGCGACACGCAGACGTACTGCAAAATCAAAGACTGCAACTCCCCGTTCTTCTCAAGATGAAGAAAGCCCATCTTTTATTGACTCTAATGGTGAGCAAAGAGCTTTTTCAACGGGGCAGGATCTTGAATTATTAGCAAGTAAAACTGACGCAGAATTAAAACCAAAAATTATGGTTGTTGGCGTTGGAGGCGCGGGTGGAAACGCTGTGAACAATATGATGCGTCTTAAATTGCAAGGCGTTGATTTTATTGTTTGTAATACGGATGCGCAAGCTTTAGGCCAATCACTGACTGGACGAAAAATTCGCTTAGGACTTGGGATTACACAAGGCCTTGGTGCTGGTTCAAAACCAGAGGTCGGACGCGCCGCAGCTGAAGAATCCATTGAAGAAGTGCTAAATGAGATTCAAAATTGTAATATGGTGTTTATTACAGCAGGTATGGGTGGTGGTACTGGAACTGGGGCTGCTCCTGTTATTGCGCAAGCTGCGAGAGATCGCGGGATTTTAACAGTGGCTGTTGTGACAAAACCCTTTAATTTTGAAGGAAATCACCGTATGCGCACGGCTGAGAAGGGGATTGAAGACCTACAAGAATACGTTGATACCTTGATTGTTATTCCTAATCAAAATCTATTCCGGGTTGCCAACGAAAAAACGACTTTTGCAGACGCCTTTAAAATGGCTGATGATGTCTTGTATTCAGGTGTTCGTGGTGTCACTGACTTGATGATGATGCCAGGGTTAATCAATCTTGATTTCGCTGACATTCGTGCTGTGATGAGTGAGATGGGTAAGGCCATGATGGGAACAGGAGAAGCTGAAGGTGAAAACCGCGCTATCAGTGCTGCTGAGGCTGCGATCTCGAACCCGCTTTTGGACGATGTATCCATGAAGGGCGCCCGCGGTGTTTTGATTAATATTACGGGAGGCAGTGATTTGACGCTCTTTGAAGTTGATGAATCTGCAAATCGTATTCGTGAAGAGGTTGATCCCGACGCCAATATTATCTTTGGTTCAACGTATGATGAGCGTTTAAATGGTCGTCTACGGGTATCTGTTGTTGCAACAGGGATAGATGCTGCGATGACAATGCCAAAACCTTGGGCTTCACGCTCTAAGATAATGCGTAATTTGATTGAGGACGAAGTTGAGCTTGAGACGCCAGTTTCTGCTCCTGTAGAAAGCCCTCAAGATACAATTATCGCTGAGAACGAATTAATCGATTTTGAAAAGAGAACTCAAGAAGAAGCGCGTATTGAAGAAAATTTTCAGTTTGATGATCATAATTTGGACGACGCAGAGCAGGAAGATTTTTTTGCATCACAGGGTAAGATGCCAGAGCCAATCGTTGAAGACGATTTAAAGCCTCGTAAAAAGAATTTCTTTAGTCGCTTTGCCGAAAAGATGCGTGGAGGTAGATCCACTGAAGAATCTTTAGGAGAAGAGTTTGATTATATGGCTGAGCCTGTATCTGCAAAAGCGCAAAAGCCATCAGCGATCCAGCGCGATAGTACGGATGGTGATATATTGGATATCCCTTCCTACTTAAGACGTAAGTCAGGAAAATAGTGCAGCCTTGAATCACAAAAAGAGTTGAGATAAGAACTTTTCTGCTTTTAAAATACGAACGCCTTGTTGTTGATAGTCATTTCGAAGAGAGTTGACCAATTGAATCGCAGGGTAGTTATATTTTTCATGAAATTTTATCAAGGTTTTACTTGGAGTGCGATCTGAGTATTTTACTTCGATCATTGTTTCAATCTTATCTTGCGATACTACGGCAAAGTCAACTTCTTGACTATCTTTTGTTCGTAGATAATACAAGGCATAGTCTTCAGCCTTAATGTCAACTTTCCCATAGACATGTTTGAGTAAACTAACTGCAACAAAATTTTCAAACTTTGCTCCGTCATCGCCCTGAACTAAGCCTGTATCATAAAAATATATTTTTGGCTCTTTGAGAAGGCTTCTTGCAATGTTTTTGGAATACGGGTGGACTGTAAAAATGATAAATAAAGCCTCTAAAATCTGAACATATTTTTTGATTGTGGTTGGAGATACGCCAACATCTTCGGAAATAGACTGATATGAAGTGGGAGATCCAACCCTGCTTCGCAATACATTAAAGACAAGCTGCATGGCTTTCGCATTATGGATTTTATCAATTTCAAAAATATCCGTACTTAACAGGCTATTGATATAGTGTAGCCTCTATCTATTTGCTTCAGTGGTATTATCCGCTAAATAAGGTTCAGGAAACCCACTTCGCTCCAACAACTTGTTAATATCAAGTGGTTCAGATATCTGTTCTAACTCAGCGAGAGAAATTGGCAATAAACGATGACGAAAATAGCGTCCAGCAAGAGAATCCCCTAATTGATCATAAGCGTGAAGTCGAGCACTTCCTGTAACCAAAATGCGCATTGATTCTGGTTTTGTATCATACACGCCTTTCAGATAATTCTTCCAGTCTCTCATTTTATGAAGTTCGTCCAGGATCAGAAGATCTGTGGAATCCAACCATGATTGTTCTAGAATAATTTTTTTATCTATTTGTTGGTCGTAATTGAGGTAAACACTGTTGGGGAAATTTTTAGCAATATCTTTAGCCAACCAAGTCTTCCCGCATTGTCGTGGCCCGACAAGAAGTACCAGTTTTTTTTCTAAATCTTTCAGTATTGTTTGTTTTTGAGCTCTTTCCATAGTGACTATTCTCCAATATATTGGAGAATAGTCGATAATTGATCTAGGTGAATAGCCTTTCATTCCAAATAATATCTTGAGGAGGAGAAGCTTTAATCTTCCTGTAATCAGGATGTTTGGGGTTAATGACGATATCTTTATCCTCTGTAGCAACAACAGAGGGAACAATTAAAGCAACTGTTCGTTCTTCTTTGATCCACTTATCTCCGTACGCTCTACTCGCTATCGTATCTGGAGAGTTCCAATGCTTGTTTTGTTTGGCAAAACTTTCTATTTTTAATGATTGTGGGATTGAGATCTTTATATAACGATGGTTTTTTGGAATAATTCCCTGACGCCCTATATGGGCTAACACTTCCAACATTGCACACGAATATGAAAGAGAAGCATAAATAACTTCAAAACCAGGAGAATTCCACCTTCCTCCAAACATCAAGGCTCCATAACCATCCATGAGAGCGTGCCTAGCATCTGCTATTCTATAGGCAATTAAAGAATCCAAGATAATCTCTTATGTTTTAAACAGGAAGGCCATAATAAATTTTCCACAGAAGTTCTTCAACCTGTCTTGCTCCCAGTTCTGAAAATGCTATTTCAAGAGGTGTACGATTCTTGAAATAGGCATGGGGTCTCAATAAAAACTGTTTTGCAACTTCTTCATCATCCCATACATAGTTTGCCGTCGCTATTACTCTGGCGATTCTTTCTGTTTTTTCACTTTCTTCCAAGCTTAGAGTGGATTTTCTTTTCTTATAAGTGCCTTCAGGAATAAGGCTATAAACATATTTATTGCTTTCAGGAAAAGAACGAAAAACGTATTTCATCGACGCCTTAGGAAGCCCATTTTCTACGGTGTCGCGTAAATCGGAAAAAGATTTAATGTTACGATGGAGGATTTTTTTTCCTCCTAGCTCTTCGGCTATCTTTCCCGCTGCAATCATGGCTTTTTCTCCAGGTTCTTTTTTATACTATGATATAGTATAAATATATACTATCTACAAGTATATGACAAGAATTTTTTCTCTCAAGCCTTGAGAAGAAAAGGATTTTTAATCGATTTTTTCCTTATAGCGGTCTTTCATAAAATAAAGGCCAGAAAAAGAAATAATAGCCGCCAGAATTAAATAAAATGCTGGCGCAGCATGATTATCCGTGAGTTGGATAAGACCTAAAGAAATAGTCGGTAATGTTCCGCCAAAGATGGCCATACTCAGATTATGAGCGAGAGAAATTCCCGAATAACGCACAGATGCAGGGAAAATTTCAACAAGCACAGCGGAGATAGGACCGAAGTAAAAGCCTAGAATAATTCCCATAGTCACATGACTCATGAGGGGGATGACAATACCTTGAGCGGAAAATCCAAGAAACAGTGGGTAGGCTAATACAGCAAACGCACTCGCAGCTCCCATCATAACAGGCTTACGACCAATCTTGTCGGTGAGCCATCCAGAGAAGGGAATCACAATTGCACAAGCAATCATGCTGCACGTGTTAATGATTAAAGCCCATGATTTTGAAACGCCAACAACGGCTGAAAGATGAGAAACAACAAAGGAAACCGTCATAAAAAAGCCAATGGCGACAAGAAGATCGACGAACAACACTAAAAATATTTTACGTGTATGATGCTTGAAAACTTCAATGACAGGTGTTGCGTGTGTTGTATGTTTCTTTTTCATCTTTTCAAATGTTTCAGGATCCGCCAACGTTCGACGCATATAGGAGCCGATAAAGCCTCCAACAATACTCAGAAGAAAAGGGATGCGCCACCCCCAGCTATGGAGGTCGTCGAGAGAGAGCAACATGGTGGTGAGCATTGCGATTGCAGAGCCCACTAGAACACCCATCAATAAGCTAAAAGGTGCCCAGCTCCCTGAAAAGCCGCGCTTTTTATTTTTTGAGTGTTCGACAATAAAAATCATTGAACCCGTAAACTCTCCCCCCATTGAAATTCCCTGCAGGAGGCGGATGATCGTTAGAAGAACAGGGGCCAACCAACCAATATGCGTGTACGTTGGTAATAAGCCTATGAGGAAGGTGGGGATAGTCATTAAATAAATAGACCACAGCAATGCGTTTTTTCTGCCAATTTTATCACCGATATGACCAAAAATAATGGCTCCTAAAGGACGCATAATAAAGCCAGCAGCAAAGACACCAAAGGTAGCCATCAGCGAAGCAAAATGATCTGTCGAAGGAAAAAACAATTTGCTTATAATCGTCGCAAAATGTCCATAAAGCGCAAAATCATACCACTCAAGGGCATTGCCAATCATACAAGAAGAAATAACTTTTTTTAAAGTTGAGCTCTGTTGTTGTGGAAGGACTTCATCTGTAGGGAAGAATTGAGGTTGTATTATAACGCCGTCGGAAGCTTTCATCAGATAGTCCTGATTGTTATTGCACAAAAAACAAAAACATATCCTAACGATTATTCTTGCTCACCGTCAAGATATTAAAAACACTGCGTACACAAGGTTTTGGATGAAGCTTGTGAAGGATATATATCTGCATATTCTTAAAGGCTTATTTTGAAATCCATTTTTGTCAAAAAACAAGTCAAAAAGTTCATTAAAAATTAGTAATTAATTGTTATTCTAATCACATAATAAGTTGTGAAAGTATATCTAAGAGGCTGAGTTATGAGTAGGTTTAACATTATTGAATGTACGCGAGAAACTTTCATTTCATTTTTTAAAAACCTCAAAGGGCTTTTTCCATTATTACTACAATTTGTTATCATTGGTATTCTGCTTAATGTTGTCGTTGCGTATGGCTTCACCGGAAAATTTTTTCTAACTGATTTTTCGAGGTATGGTGCACCAAAAGAAAGTATCGATTTATTAGAGTTGGCTGGTATCATTACCTATTCTTTATTCATGGCTTTGGTCGCATTACCAATGCATATTGCCCTATCCAGACAGATCGTTTTGGATGAACTTCCTCAAACAAACTTACTCGCTACAATCGCAACGAAACGATATTGGCTTTATATTCTCGCAACCTTGAAAGTCTTTTTTGCGACGTTGGGATTGATGGTTGTCTTTGGTGGCGTATTGACAGGTGTCTATTTTGGTCTAAAAATTCTTTTAGGGATAACATTATCTTTACCCATAATGATTGCTCTGGCGATTCTTTTATTCTTGCCTTTCATTTTTTTTCTGGCTTCTTCATTTTTATATACACCTCTCTTAGCAGCGCTGGATGGAGATGGATATCTCAGTACGTCTTGGAAACTTACTCAGGGATACCGTTTTAAAATAGCAATCACGTTAATATTGACGATTCTCATGACTTTAGTTCTTTATATCCCCATAGCGCTTTTAATCGGGCTATTAGCTTTCTCTTTGGCTCTTGTGGCACCTGAAGCAGTCAATGCTATTCAAGTATTACAAACGCTTTTCAGTACAATGACTGGTCTTCTACCAATTGCTATGGCTGCAGTGACTTACAAGAAAATTGCTCGAGAAGTTTGATATTTAATTTTTCCAAAAACCTGGTGAGAACAAGATTAGGATTGTGACGTATTCAAGCCTCCCTAAAATCATGCCAATCATTAAAAGCCATTTGGCTGAATCAGGAAGGGGGGCATAAGTTCCATCGGGTCCAATAAGATCACCAAGGCCAGGACCAATATTATTTAACGCAGCAATGGCTGCCGAAGTGCAGGTGAGAAAATCCAAATCATAAAGGGAAAGAGTAATTGCAAGCGATCCAAAACAAAGGACAAACAGCGCAAAAAAAGTAAAAACAGAAATAAAAATTCCTTCTGGAATAGGCTTGTGATTATAGGAAGCGAGAAAAACACCATGAGGACGGCGCATTTGTGCAATTTGACTGCGCGCAACGGAGAACATAATTTGATAGCGAAATACTTTAATACCGCCGGATGTTGAACCCGTACATCCCCCAATCATCATAAGAAGAAAGAAGAAGGTGATGGGAAAACTTCCCCACTGATGATAGTCAGAAGAACTATAACCAGTGGTAGTAATGACGGAAATTGTATTAAATGCCGATTCACGAAGAGAAGTTAAGAATTCAGTGCCTTCGTTCCAACGCCATAGAGTCAAGCTTATGCTGGCAATAACAATAATGGCCAGAAATGTACGTACTTGAGTATCTCTCCAAAGTTCCTGTGGTTCTCCTTGAAAAAGACGTACAAAGAGAATTAAAGTAATACTTCCAATGATCATAAACACCATTAAGATAATCTCAATAGCAACGCTGTTAAAATGTGAAATCGAAGTTGAAACCGTTGAAAATCCTCCAGTTGAGATGGTAGAGAGGGCATGACACACGGCTTCTAAAATGTCCATTCCTGCGAACCACAAACAAAATCCACAAATGACTGTAAAGAAAAGATAAGTGAGCAGTATGGCTGTCGCGATTTGAGAAGCATGAGGGAGAATTTTTTCAGAGCGATCAGAAAACTCATTACGAAATAATTGCATACCGCCGATTTTCAGAATAGGCATGACTGTAAGCGCAGTAATAATGATACCAATACCCCCAAACCATTGTAAAAGTGAGCGCCATAAAACAATTCCAGGGGATGTAAAATCGAGCCCATGGAGAACAGTTGCTCCCGTTGTTGTCAGACCTGAGATAGCTTCAAAAAATGAATCAGTGAGGGTGTTGGTGCTGTTAGAATAGATAAAAGGCAGTGCTGAGAAAAAAGCCATTAACAACCAATTAATTGCCGTAAGCAAAAATGTATCGCGAACAGAAAGACGCACATTGCCAGAAGGGCGATTGGCGAGCGTTAATAAAAGTCCAGAAAACAAGGTGATGCCGATGGAAATTGCAAACGCTTGCCAATTAATATCTTCATGCATGTAATCCGTGATGAGAGGCGGAACCATAGCTAATGAAAGGGCAGTTAAAAAAAGCCCAGAGGAAAAAAATATAGGGTGAAACGTAATCACTTAAAAGCCCAATTTTTATTGAATATTATGTATGATGTTACTCTAGTTTTAGACTGAGAACAATTTCAATCATTAGGATTTTGCCCGATCAACGGAGCTTACGAGAGGACAAGCGCGCAAAGCAGCCATAATAATGCTCAAGTGTTCAGAATTCTTAACTTCAATATCGATCATGATATCTACAAAATTCTCTGAGCGATGCGTAAATTTAAGGTTCACAATGTTACCATGATTTTTGCTGATGGTGGTCGTAATTGCGGCAAGTGAGCCAGGTTGGTTAAAAAGAACAAGGGATAAACGTCCTGTATGCATTTCTTGTTGCTGTTCTTCTTTTGTATCCCACGCAACATCAATCCAGCGTTCAGGTTCTTCTGCATAGTTCTTTAAATTTTCGCAATCATAAGTATGAATAGTAACGCCGCGACCTGTAACAATTATTCCCACAATTTTATCGCCAGGAAGAGGATGGCAACAACGTGCAAAATGGACTGCCATGCCAGGGATAAGTCCTCGAATCGAAATAAAAGTGTCTAAAACATCTTTCGTTCCTTCGGGAACTTTGGTTATGGAATCTCTAGATTTGGGTGGGTACTTGAGATTATAATCTGGGTGAACAGTACGAATGATTTCATAACTGGTATAGCGTCCCTCGCCAATAAGAGCAAACAGGTCTTCCATGCTTTCTGATTGAAATTTATTCAGAACTTTCTCAATATCTTTTTCAGAATAAGTCAGATGTTCGTGCTGAAATGCTTTGGTTAAAATTGATTTTCCTAGGTTTATATATTGTGAACGCTGTTGTGTTCTTATAAAACGTCTGATGTTAGCACTTGCTTTGCCTGTAATAACAAAGCGTTCCCAAGTAGGAGAAGGGGTCTGAGTTTTTGAGGTGATAATTTCAACTTGATCCCCATTATTCAGAATGGTTCTTAAAGGAACCATGCGTCCATTTATTTTTGCTCCAACACAATGATTCCCTATTTCAGAGTGAATTGCATAGGCAAAGTCGATAGATGTCGCACCTTTCGGTAAAGCTATTAAATCACCGGCTGGTGTAAAACAAAAAACCTGATCTTGAAACATCTCAAGTTTGGTATGCTCTAAAAATTCTTCAGGTCCTGAGGCGTGTTCAAGAATTTCCAGAAGACTTCTCAACCATTGATATTCTTGGACTTCAGGAGTTCGGCCTTCTTTATATTGCCAATGCGCTGCAACACCGTATTCTGCAATTTCATGCATTTGTTTTGTGCGGATTTGGATTTCAATTTTTTGCTTTTTAGGACCAATGACGGTGGTATGAATAGACTGATAACCATTTGGTTTTGGTGTACTAATATAATCCTTAAATCGACCAGGAATGACTGAGTAAGCGCTATGGATAATGCCGAGCGCTTGATAGGTATCGCTTAACTCAGGAACAACTACACGAAAAGCCATAATATCGGCGAGTTGTTCAAAAGTAACATTCTTTTTTTGCATCTTAAGCCAAATAGAATAGGGCGTTTTGACCCGACCTGAAATTTCAGCTTTCAAAGAATTTTTTTCCAGAACTTCGCTAAGTTCTTGGATGATGCTTTGAATAAGATTTTGATCTCCTTCTTTTTCTAGGAATCTTAAACGGGCTAAAATTGATTCACGCGCATCGGGATTGAGAATTTTGAAAGCCAGATCTTCTAGTTCTTCTTTGAAATGGTGAATGCCAAGACGTGCAGAAAGAGGGGCGTAAATTTCAATCGTTTCTCGTGCTATGCGACGACGCTTTTCTTCTAATTTAACAAAATGCAGGGTGCGCATATTGTGGAGACGATCTGCCAATTTGACCAATAAAACACGAATATCATTGGACATGGCTAATACAAGCTTACGAAAATTTTCGGCCTGTTTGGTTTTATCTGATTGTAATTCAATTTTTGTAAGTTTGGTGACCCCATCTACAAGGGTTGCGATTTCTTCACCAAATAAAGTTTTAATTTCATCGCGGGTGGCAATAGTATCTTCGATAGTATCATGTAAGAGCCCAGTAATAATGGTTGCTAAGTCCATTTTCATATCGCTGAGGATGCCAGCAACTTCTAAGGGATGAGAAAAATAGGGATCACCAGACTCACGGATTTGACTTCCATGAGCTTTCATGGAAAAAACATAAGCTCTGTTTAAGAGCTCTTCATCGACATTTGGGTTATAAGCTTTGACTTTTTCGACAAGCTCAAATTGCCGAATCATTTTTTTCCTTTTCCTAGGCTAAGCCTTAAATAAAAAATAATCACAAGCCCTACTTAATTTAAGGCTTGCGTTTAGTTGAACTTATTTTATTTAAATTTTAACAGTTTGATGAGTGAAAAGGAAGGAAAAATCTTATATTACAAGCTATTCAGAGGCTTCGTCGCTTTCTCCGCCGAAATCTTCCACACCTTCTTCTTCAAGATCGTCTTCAGGCTCATTATCATCTAGATCTTCAAGACGCATAGGTTGTGAAGGAATAATTGTGCTAGCAATTTCTTGCTCCAAAAGGTCGACGAGCTGTTCTTCCTCGGGTTCAACTTCAACAACGCGACGAAAGCCGCTCATGACTCCATCCCGAAGATCTGGGACTTTTATGGTCTCTTCAGCAATTTCACGTAGGGAAATAACAGGATTTTTATCTTTATCGCGTTCAATCGTGAGAGGAGCTCCCGCTGAAATTTGTCTCGTACGAAAGGCTGCTAAAACAACCAATTCAAAACGGTTCTGGACTTTTTCAATACAATCTTCAACGGTAACGCGTGCCATGGACTATCCTAAATGTTTTCTATTAACCTTGACGAGCTTTAAAACGAGGGTTGGTTTTATTAATGACATAAACACGGCCCTTACGACGAATCACTCGGCAATTTTTATGACGAGTTTTCATGGATTTTAGTGAATTTACAACTTTCATGGACTCTCTCCCACTCAGATCAAATAATTAATGAACTATCACTTAACGGTTTGAAACAGTCCTGTCAAGGTTTCCGTGGACGTAAACCATCCATAAGAGAATCAATGAGTAATTCTAAGTACTTTTTGGCTATTTTTTTATCTTTTGCTCCGTAGAGAAGGTGAGGTTGAATCAAAAATATGGCGGAGGTTGTGGTCAGAATAAAGGCACGGATTAAATCAGTGGGCACATCGTTTCTGATTTCTTTCTTTTTTTGCAGCTCTTCGATAGTGTTTTGAGAGATAATGGACAGGCTGCTACTTAAGCGATCTTTGGTCAGAGGTTTTTCTTTATCTTCGATGCGTTGCCAATGAATGAGACGTACCATATCGGGATTGTTTAGATAGAACTCAAATCTTTTCGTCACGAAATCTTCAATAAATGATCTTAGCGTTACTTTTGCACCGTGTGTGTGCTGACCATAGGATTGTAGATCGGGTGAGAATTTTTCTACCATCGTATCTTTTACTTTTAGCCATAACTTTTCTTTATTTTCAAAGTGATGGTAGATAAGACTTTTATTGATCTTTGCGTCATTTGCAATATCACTGATAGAAGTGCCAGCAAATCCATGGGCAACAAATAATTTTTGGGCAGATATTAGGATTTTATCCGCAGTGGATTCTTCATTTTTTTGTTCCGGTAGTTTCTTAGATCCTTTTTTTACCATGCTTTCCTCTTTATTGAACGATCATTCAATTTTTTCTTGCATTTAGAATTTAGAGGTACTATATGGTTAATTGAACGATCATTCAACAGCTTTTTTAAGCGGTTATTGACCGAACATTCAATCAAGGAGATAGAAATGAACTTCGTAAAAAATTTTAGACCAGCACTACTATTATCAACGACACTTCTTTATGGAAGTGTTTGTAGCATTGCAGTGCTTCAAGCTTCAGACATAAAATCAGAAGCAGAAATAAAAGTGTCTTCTAAAAGATTTAATACGGCAAAAGATGAGTTACTGTTTAATGCTTATGGACACTTGAAAGCGCGCGCTATTCAAATTGCAGCGGATCTTAAGATTGCTGATATTCTGCACCAACAGCCCATGGGAATTGATGATCTTGCAAACAGATTGGGAGCTCATGTTCTCAATTTAAAAAGATTGATGATGGTCCTTGAAAGCCATGAAGTTTTTAAAAAGAATTCAGATGGAACTTTTTATCTCACTGAACAATCTGAATTTTTACGATCAGACCATCCACAGTCGTTGCGTGCAGCGGTTGCTAAGGAAATGGATTCAAAGCGATGGGAATCGGTAGGGGCCCTCGATATGGCGGTAAAAAATGGTAAGACGCCTTTTAATGCTCTGAATGGTATGGGTTTTTATGATTACCTAGAAGGCAATCCTAAAGCCCATGAACGTTTTAATGCAGGTATGGGAAATTTTTCTGTGGTTGAAGATAGTGAAATTCCAAAGTGTTATGATTTTTCTGGCGCAAGGTGTGTCATGGATGTGGGGGGAAGTTATGGCGGTTTTTTGGCGACTGTTCTCAAAGAAAATCAATCTATACAAGGCATACTCTTTGATTTGCCAGCAACTGTAAAAGCGCAAACTTCTCTAAGTCTGACAACCCATCAAGATCGCTATAAGGTTGTGGGGGGAAGTTTTTTTGATCAAATACCTGAAGGCGCGGATATTCATGTTATGAAGCGCGTCTTTCATAATTGGAGTGATGAAAATTGTCATTTAATTTTGCGTAATTCAGCAAAAGCCCTGCCCAAAGAAGGTAAAGTTCTTATTGTTGATGTGGTGCTTGAGGATTCTTCAAAGCCCAATATACTCAAAGATGGAGATTTGATCATGATGTCTTTGGGAGAAGGGCGCGAACGTACACGCGAAGAATTTCGCCTTCTTTTAGAAAGTGCAGGATTTACACTGAACCGTGTTTTACCAACCTCAACAAAATTAAGCATCATTGAAGGAATACGTCAATAAATCTGTATTCTTCGAACTTGGAGAAAAGATGAATTATGTTCACCTTTTCTCCATATTTAATGAAACGCCCGTTGCGAGATTTCATAAAGAGCTTCGGCTCCTGCATGTTTAGAACCTTTAACACACAGGTCACATAGGGAAATAACACCAACAAGACGCTTTTCATCATTCAGGACTGGCATTCTTTGGACTTGATTGCGTCCCAAGTTGTGAGCAGCTTCTTCAATATCATCATCTTCAGAACAATACAAAACACCCACGGACATCACGTGACGAACCAAAGTTTTGTTAACATCCTTGCCCATTGCAACAGCCGTAATAACAATATCTCTATCGGTTAGAGTGCCAATCAGCCGATCGTTTTCTGCAACGAGTAAAAAACCAATATTTAGCTTACGCATGTGGCGTGCAGCTTCTGCGACGGTGATTTCAGGAGAAACGAAATCAACCTTACGCGTCATAATATTTTTTACCTTCATGAAAACGCCTCCATTTAACTCTAAGATTATTCTTGTTGTTCTATTTTTATTATAAAATCAAAAGCTTAAGAAGCTGTGAAGATTAATTAAAAACCTATTATCCACTAAATACGGAAACTTAGTAAATAATTAGTAGATTATTAATAATTTCCTTCTTACATGGGGAGACAACCAAAATGGAGGATAATGATGACTATTAAAATTAAATATCTAGCTTTAGCTCTAACCAGTGTGATCGCTCTCAGCAGCGCAAATCCATCCTTAGCTTCAAGCGAAGTGAAAGAGGATGTGGGTGCATCAACTTCTGGCTCAGTTACATCTAAGAAATTGAGCATTCTGGATATTAATGGCGACGGTCGTGTTGATAGTTCAGATTTTAAGGCCTTAGTCGGTAAGCTCAGTAAATTTGTTCATGAGTCAGTTGCGCGCCTTCTTCACCTCTTAGATGTGAATGGTGATGGGCAGTTTAACGGTGAAGACTTGAAGTTATTTTTTTCCAGTAAATTACTCGATATTAACCATGATGGGAAAGTTGATCTGCAAGATGCATTAGCTGCTCCTGAGGCCATTATACGTGCTGCAACAACGGTTTCTGAGACTGTTGTCAAAGCGAAAGACGTTATTGAAACAAGCGATATTTTTGCTCAATTACCAGCACGCTATAAAGATACGTTTGTTTCATTTATTGAGCGTATCGCAAAAGAAGCGGATAGTATTAAAGGCGGTGCTAAAATTGCCAATGATTTTGGTGATGAAATGGCAGAGAAACTTTCAGTCCTGAAAACTCAATGGGCGAGCGATAAATTCGATCCTAAAAAACTGACGCAAGTGACAGATGTTATTAGCGGTCTTCTGCACATGGTGCAAACTTGGGAAGGTGCAAAAGATTCTAAGAATGTCGTTGGCGATAAGATTGATTCAATGCTGAAGATTCTCAAGAGAGCAAAATAGGTTTTAAAAGATCGTTAGATCAAAAGAACACTCCTTCTCAAAAAGAAGGGGTGTTTTTTTATGAGATATGTTAGCCAAATTTTTGAATGAACCTTTATTGGTATAAAACACCCGCAAAATTTTTCCTTAGCTAAGATCGAATCAGAAAAATAGTGGTCGATCTAAGTATACTCTTCTCAAAACTTAAGGTTGTAGGTAAATCTCCCGAAAAGAGTATTGTCCGTCTTACATGCATTTATCATGTATATTTTTACTCTAATGATTGAATATTTGTATTTTAATATTATACGTATATTAAGCATTGGGGGGTGTTTTGAAGATTTATTTTCATATTATATTAGCAATAATTTCAATTCTATCTAATTGTGATGCGTACACAAGTGATCCCTTCATAGAGGTTGGAGAGACACGTGCAACGCCCGCTAAAAGAAAAAGCGACAGAATATCTGGATGTGATGACTGTTCAGAGGAACAAGGGCCTCAGAAAAAACAAAAAGATTCTTTAACACCAGAAACAAAATTTAATATATTTTCTCTCAAAGGTAGTCAGGACGATTTGACTTACCAAAAAACAGCCGATCGGATGTCAAATTATTTAAAAAAAGCAGCACAGAAACTTTTTGAAGTCACAGACTCAGATGAAACAATAGTATTTTTAGGGCGTACCCCTTTATGGTTGAGGATGGCCTTTAAAGCTTTATATGAGGGCCAGAGAAAATGTTTTGATATCGCTTATTCTGGAAGGCCCTATGTTCCAGATTTCACAGCTTTTGACTCAGAAGACGAAGCAAATCACTTTAATTCATTTGAAAAGCTTTTTAATCAAGTAGAATCTTATCCTAGGGATCTTAATCCAGAGCGAAGAAAATATTTTAAGCATCTTGATATCGATATCCCCACAGATCAACAAGAAAAAGCCTATTTGTCTTACTTAGAAAAAACAGGACTAAAACAGGCCTTAGGAACGAAAAAGTTAATCATTGTTGACATAGTAGAGTCTGGCGCTTCTATCGCTAGTTTTAATATGACTTTAAGGAAATGGCTTGGTCAAGAGTACTCAAAAATTTCGATTAACGTCTTGGGTATGTTCAATGGGTTACAGTTTCTAGAAGATAACTATGAAAAAATTCTTCCCCAGAATGTAGAATTCTATTCTTTATGTGAGCTTGAAGGGAGTGCTGTGGACGAAATAGTTTCTAATGTTAATTATTTTATCAGACTATTTGCAGAATCAGAACTTTGGAAATTGGGCCCGCATTTTTCATATGATAAATGGGATCAAGAAAAAGCTTTGCAAGATTTTTCTCCCGCGCGTGAAACAAATTTTTTAAAGAGCTTGGTTTTAGAAAAATTAGAGGCAGAACATTCGACGAATAATACAAATAAAGCGCTTTGAGAAAAAAGTGACTGAAAATCTTTTGAAAAGGTAATGGGGGGGAAAAAATAACCCTTCAACTACAGAGATTAATAAAAAACATTTTTAAATCTTAGTGTGTGCTTAAGCTAGTTTAACAAGATAAAATTTTTCTTGTAAAAAGCACTTTTTGCACGATATAATGATTTAAGTGGATTGGGGGTTCCCGGTCGGCGTTATAGCCTCGGTTTTACCGGGGTTTTTCGCTTTTTATGAGTTAAGGGAAAACTTTTAATCCTTCAAAAAGTTTATTTTTAAGAATATCCCATGCTTGATTGGATTGGTTAGGATTTATAACGCTTCTGCCTATTGGCCTGCTTACTAAATCAGCTATTTGCATTCCAGCCATATTAGCTATTTTTGAGACGAAGTGTATTTGAAAAGGTCCATTATCTACTGTATAATTTAATTTATTAGCCTGATTTTGTCCTTTAACGATTCTCCAATATTCTAGTTCTAAATCTTTATCTTCCTTTTTTCCTCGTGCTTCTACAAGAATGTGCGTTAGTTTACTCTCTTGATTCTTTTGTTTAAGAAAACAGGATAATCGCTCAAGGCAGAACCCAAGAGCCATATGATATGGATTGTCTGGATGGGCATACTGTTTTTGTAATTTTTTCTTATCGATGACAGCTGCAATGATATCCATTGAAGTTTTGCTAATCAAGTCATTGATTTGGCTATAATACTCGTGTTTTAGAGCTTCATTGTGAAGGAAAGAAAAATGCCCTGTTTGTTTTCTTATATCGCGTTCATGTAACACAAACGCATCGTGTCCAAATCTCTCAAATTTGTGTTTTTTTAGCTGAGGAACAATTATATTGGTATATTCTTCTTTGTGAAATATGCAAAATGATAATACAAAGATAGGGTATTTATTGTCAATCGAAGTAAGACTGTGATCGCCGCTTTCATCAACGTAAACAATAAAATCGCTATGTTCTTTCAAAACTTTCTTGTCCTTAGTGCGTCAATTGTTATTGTATTTTTCAAACTATAGAAAGAACTATAAAATGACAACATTCTGATGTTTAGATAAGCTGAAAAAATCTTAGATCGCAATGCTAACAATAATTCTCATTATCCCTGAGCGATAGGCCTTTACAATACTGTCCGGCATGTTTATATTATTCTTATTATGAAGATTATCCTGATCAAAGTCGCTTAGTCGACATCCTGTCTTAAAAAGAGTTGCCTGCTTGCAAGAGAGTGAGCTGGGGAGCTTTTGTTTTTATTAAAATCAAGATTTGTGAGTTATTAAAATGTCGATACAAAAACATGCTAAACGCGTGGCGTTGGCTTTGATCGTTAT
The DNA here is from genome assembly GCF_002117145.1 of Candidatus Nucleicultrix amoebiphila FS5. Lineage (NCBI taxonomy): Bacteria > Pseudomonadati > Pseudomonadota > Alphaproteobacteria > Holosporales > Nucleicultricaceae (SeqCode) > Nucleicultrix (SeqCode) > Nucleicultrix amoebiphila (SeqCode). Next base: position 1,791,626 of record NZ_CP008743.1, read on the forward strand.
GATTGTGGCGTTGCCACAAGTGACTGAAACCATCTACACGCCCTCTCTGCCCGATGTGGCGCGCTGCTTCTTTGTGGAGTGCCATATGGCAGAGTCTACCTTAACCATCTATCTCTTTGGCTTTGCCGTAGGAGTCGCTGTTTGGGGCAATCTATCGGATCTCTATGGTCGAAAATCTATTCTCATGCTGGGGATAGGTCTTTATATCTTGGCTAGCTTCTTTTGTTACGTTTCTGGAACCATAGAAGCTTTATTAGCGAGTCGCTTCCTTCAAGCTTTTGGGGGAAGCACGGGATCAGTTTTGGGGCAAGCTATTGCCCGCGATTCCTTTGCTCCGTCAGAGAGAAGTAAAGCCTTTTCTTCCATCAGTATGGCTTTGGCTTTTTCGCCCGCTTTGGGACCTACCATTGGAGGACATTTAGATAAGTTTTATGGCTGGCAGTCGGTTTTTATTTTCCTAATCCTTTTGGGAGGAGTGACTCTTACCTGGGTATGGCGTTCTTTACCAGAAACCCATGGAGGAGGTTCTCCACAACCAAAAGGCAGCTTTATAGAGCGACTCAAGGATATTCTCACTGATCGTCGAGTCATGGGATTTGCTTTTCTTGTGGGATCCAGCAACGGCATCATCTTTAGTTATTATGCAGAAGGGCCATTTTACTTCATTGATATGTTGAATATGACACCGGATGTTTATGGCATGATGAGTATTGGTGTTGCTGCGCCATTGCTGCTTGGAGCCTATACCTCAAAGATCTTAAACCAAAAAGGTATCAAAGGTGAAAAGATTATTATGATGGGAGCAACGTTTAACTTCATTTTTACATTGATGTTTACAGTGCTTGCACAATCAGAAGTCATTTCACACCGTGATCCAATGAGTGCGATTATTATATCCTACAGCTTGGTCATGATTCCAGCTTTTGGACATGCGTTGATTATTCCCAATTGTTTGGGGTTGGCATTACAAAAATATGGAACGAACGCTGGCCAAGCAGCTTCAGTGTTTGGATGTGTTTATTACTTGCTCATTTCAGGATTTACCTTGTTGATGGGGTATTTCCATAATGGAACGCTGAAAGCAATGCCGACTTACTTTCTAGCTTTGAATATAGCTAATCTTTTAGTGATTTGGTGGTCTTTCATAAGAAAGGCGCATACCCGAGCATTCAAAGCTTAAATGAATAACCCGAAGGATAAACACCCTTCGGGTTATTTCTTTCTTGTTTGTTTTTCTTTTTTTTTTCTAAAAGCGTACTTCGTGAGTAGCAGTAAACGTCCAGAATCCCTCTAGTTTTTGTAATAAAGATTTCATGTGTTTGATATCTTCATCGCTGATCCCATTGTGTTTAAGGTTTTTGGCATGCTCAGTAAAAATTGTCTCGATGCGGTCGTACAGTGTTTCGCCTTTTTTAGAAAGACTAATGTAGCTTGACCGGCGATCATGGGGAGATTGTTCCTGAACTAAGTATCCGTTTTCAACCATCTTCTTTAAATTATACGTTACGTTTGAACCCAAATAATACCCACGATTGGAAACTTCACCTACACTCAAGCGTGTTTTACCAATGTTATAAAGGATAAAGCACTGAATGTTTGTAATATCGGTTACGTTAATACGATCAAGCTCAACGCGCACAACTTCCAAGAATTGACGATGCAGCCTCTCAATGAGCATAATTGTGTCAAAATAGACTTGTTTCATAGTTCCTATCTTTCATTCTGCATATATTGTTATTTTCGCAGAAGACTAGTTAAATTTTAATTAATATAGATTCATTTCTTACATTAATTTTAATCGCATTTTTTCTTACATGTAAGAATAGATATAGAATTTTCAACAAATTTTATGAAATTAATATTTAAAAATTTATTAATTTAAAGTAATAAAGGTGTTTTTAATCAGGAAATATATAATAGCCGATAGTATCGAGCTTATTAGAGTGGTGATCAATAGTTTGAAAAGAATTTGAGGGTTTCTTGGAGCACTTTTGTCATGCCCTTGAAGAGGATGTAAAACAGGCTCATTTCTCCAAGGTAGAACTGTAAAAAGAACCACCCACCAAACCATAAGATATGTAACAATGGCTGATACAATAGACATGATTCATTCTTACATTTTTTTAAAGGAGAAAGGAAGAGCACTTTAGCAAAGATCAAAAGGGTCTGCAGTTGTACGTTGAGAAGTGTGCTATGAGGTTGAGGCTCTCAATAATCAATAAACCTCAATTTTTCTAAAGTAAGGATAAGGTGTGCGAATAAATGCATCACAGAAGATTGATTTAATAAGTAAAAGTGTTATAATTTTTTGAATGTTTCCTATTCGTCATATGAAAGGTCTGCTTTTTCCCGTTAGGAAGGAATCAGAATGCTTTTTAATGACCTTAAGGAATTTTGTGTATCTGCAAACTGAAAGAATTAAAATGTTAAAAAAAAGATTGTCACTTTGTTTATGTGTTTTAGGAATTGTTAGTTCAAGTGTTCATGCTACGCACCTTTGGGAGGAATCAAAAGGAGCAGAACGTAAAAAGAAATCAAGCACGTCAAAAAACTCTCTTACACCTTCTCCCTATGAACAAAGATTAGATGCGCAAGCGAAGCAGAACTTTTATCAAGGAAACTATAAGGAAGAGTTTGCGTTCAAGCAAAAAAAAGCTTTTCATAATCCAACAGATTCAAATATGGAGGAACTAGCCGTATGCAGCCTTACGCAAGGCCACTATGATCTAGCGTGGAACATATATAAAGGTCTCGCTCATCGTACTGTGGATCCAAAAAAGAAAGAAGGTTATGAAAGGAACGCTCAACAGGCCTGGCAAACGGAGCAAGAAATGCGCGTACCCGTAAAACACCCTAAGAATAAGTGGAAATTTTTTGATCTTTTTAAATAATATATTCAGCTGGTCATGAAAGAGTCTGGCCTTGCAGTGAACTCCACCTGCTCCTATAGAAAGGATATGGTGGAGTTAACCAAAATTTAAATCTATAGGGTAAGTTCCTCATCTGTTTTAAAGGCTATTTCGACCACGCCTTGAGGATCAAACTGGGCGATGAAGTGTTGATACCAATTACTTCGATCCTGGCCTCCTGCCATCGTTAGAAGTAACTGCTGACCATAGAGTGCTATGTCTTCTACGATGCGTTCATGTCGGTAATATGCCAAGAGTGTCCTATTAACGTCGGTCTTTCCATAGCCTTTATAAAACAACTCTTGCTCATGGGGCTTATTCCAAACATTAGCAACACCTCCCCCAATAAACATGAGATCACGCTCTTTAGGTGCTAGGATAGGGTCATCCCAATCCACTATGTAGAGAGTATCGTTTTTATCTATTAATATATTACCGCCATGAAGATCAGAATGGCACAGCACGAATTGAGGTGATTGATCTTGGGCCATTTGGGCCAATTGTTCAGCGCGATCGACCAGCCGATGAATGGCAGCTATATGCTGCTTCATAAATGTCAGCAAGTTAACGGCAATCGTATCCCCCTTCGGTTCAGACTCAATAAGCGGATAGAGCGATCGCACGGCTTGTCGCCATTTGGGTGAGTAAGATTCTTGCCGGATCGTGGCTTGAATAGCGCCCGGCACATTAATGTCATGAATTTTTTTCATCACTTTGCCGAGCGTATACCATTGATCATTCGTTAGATCACGACTAAATCCGTCACACCCACCGACAAAGGGGGATACAATCAGGGTAAAGTCGTCAATGGGCTGAGTTTCTTTGCCATGGATTGTTTTAACGATGGGGATAATGTGTTGAATGCCAGCATTACGTAACACCCCAATTATGATAGTGCTGATATCCTGGGGATGCTCCTGTTTTAACTTTACGAAATAAGAGGACTGATCATGCGTTTGAGCTTTATAGACTGACGCATGCATATCCGCCCCCAGAAGAAGGGAGGTAAGCGTAGCAACTTCAATGCCATAATTGATCTTTAGGCACTCAATAAGGCGTTGCTCTGAAAGAGACGGTTTTTCTATCATGGGAGAAGTATACAGGAATTCTAGCAGTAGCTCGCCAAATTTTTATAGCTAAAGGCAGCACGTTGGTGTCTATCGGGGAGATAGGGCAGGGACGCATTCTAGAAAAGCAAGATGGATCGCCACACCCTCTTCGAGGGTTCGCGATGACGAAGAAAGAAGGTCATGGCGTCTCTTCCCACTCTCGTCATCACGAGCGAAGCGACGTGATCCAGTTAAATAAGCAATATGGACTGCCGCGGCCAAGGGGCCTCGCAGGGACGTGGTTTGGTTACACATAAACACGCTGAATCGCTCCGCGGTTCTGAAAGAATCGCGTGATGACATTTTCTGACGATGTTTTTTATTGTTCTTGTTGGGTGATGACCCTTTCACTCCCCCATCGCCTGGGATGGCTCAGGACGCTGAGGGAGGAAAGAGCATGATACCGTTTTCAAAGGGAGACTCTTCTCTCAAATCTTCTCTTCCTTCGAAGCTCTTTCCCCGGGGAAAAATTCTTTTAACACTCTAAAAATCTTCTTAAAAGGTCCTGGGCCGGCGGGCAACTAACCCTCTTCCTTTTAAAAGATCGTTTACTGTGTGGTCTTAAGATCTTAATGACCTATTACTTCTTTAACGTATCTTACTCCAGTCTCTCTTGGGGAGAGACAAGGGTAAATGTTATTCTGCAGAACAAACATAAGTCATATATATTATTAAATTACTCATATGTCAAGAAAAAAGATGTAAATATAGTATAAATTATTTTCATAAAATTATAACTACTATTGTAATACTTTGAAATAGGCTTTGAATCAGGGAATTTACCGCATGATTGAATCCTTTGCATCCTGTCCTGGGCTAGGCTATAAATTTTACGTTTATGACAGCACAGGAATTATGACCAAAGCACCTTTTATTCATCTTCGGAATCACTCGGCTTATTCGCTTGCAGAAGGAGCGATTAGAGTGAAAGAGCTTGTGGATCTTGCCCTACAGCACGGCATGCCTGCTGTGGCCATGACAGATTCTGGCAATCTCTTTGGAGCCATGGAGTTCTCTCTTGCAGCGGCTAAAGCCGGCATCCAACCCATTCTTGGGTGTCAGCTGCTCATTCAAGTGAATGAAAATCTCCACGAACACCTTCAAAAACAAGTGGATTTGCCAAAGATGGTTTTCCTGGTCCAAAATCAGGAAGGATATAAAAATCTTCTGAAGATGGTGTCTAATTCTTTCTTGCGTCAGAATAGCTCTATTACGCAGCCTCACGTGACGTTAAGTGAACTTGAAAGCTATGGTCATGGGCTTATTGCTTTGTGTGGAGGGCGTGAAGGCCCCTTGCATAAGCTTTTGATAGGGAAAGATATGGCAGGGGCGCAGGCTCTCTTGGAGCGCCTCAAAACATGTTTTGGAAATCGTCTCTACCTTGAAATTCAACGTCATCATTATCGCGATGAACTCTTTCTTGAAAGCAGTCTTTTAGCGCTTGCTGATGAGTTGAACGTGCCAATCGTTGCCACCAATGATGTTTATTTTTCTACGCCTGACTATTACGAAGCCCATGATGCGCTCTTATGTGTTGCCGAAGGGACGTATGTAAGTGAACAAAATCGTCGACGTGTAACACCAGAACATTATTTTAAGTCTGATAAGGCGATGCGGGAGTTATTTAAAGATCTGCCCGAAGCTATTGAGAATTCTATTATTATTGCCCAACGTTGTGCGTTTATGTTGGAGCCATCAAAACCCTTATTACCTCTTTTCCCTACTGAAAAAGGGGAAGAAGTGGAACTCAGAGAGCAGGCGAAAGAGGGGCTCTTAAAGCGTCTTGAACAACAAGTGTATCAAAGCAAGATGACAACGGTTGAAAAAGAAGCTTTAGAGAAAGAATATTTTGATCGCCTTCATTACGAATTAGACGTGATTGTGCGTATGGGGTATGCGGGCTATTACCTGATTGTTGCAGATTTTATTCAGTGGGCTCGTCGTCAAGAAATACCTGTGGGACCGGGGCGCGGATCGGGCGCGGGTTCTCTTGTGGCGTGGTCTTTGACCATTACGGATATTGATCCCATACGATGGGGATTGATCTTTGAGCGTTTCTTGAATCCAGAGCGTGTTTCCATGCCTGACTTTGATATCGATTTCTGTCAGGAGCGACGTGATGAAGTGATTCATTACGTTGCTGATAAATATGGTCGCGATCGTGTGGCGCAAATTATTACTTTTGGAAAACTCCAAGCCCGCGCAGTTTTGCGTGATGCAGGACGTGTTTTAGGGATGCCCTATGGACAAGTGGATAAGATTTCCAAGATGATTCCTAATAACCCTACGAATCCTGTTACTCTTGAGCAAGCCATTGACCAAGAACCACAATTACAAGCTATGGAAAAAGAAGATCCTTCTGTGGCGAAGCTTCTCTCAATTAGTAAAAAGCTCGAAGGACTTTATCGTCATGCCTCAACCCATGCAGCAGGTGTGGTGATTGCTGACCGTCCTCTGTCGGAAGGTGTTGGCTTGTATCACGATGGTAAGAGCGCCATGGCCGCTACCCAATTTAATATGAAAGATGTAGAAACAGCAGGCCTGGTAAAGTTTGACTTTTTAGGTTTAAAAACTTTGACCATCATTCAGAAGACCGCTGATCTATTAAAGAATCGGGGGATTGAAATTGATATTTCAACCATTCCCCTTGATGACCCTAAAACATATCAAATGTTACAACGCGTAGAAACCGTTGGCGTGTTCCAGGTTGAAGGGGCAGGCATGCGTGATGTTTTAAGACGTATGCAACCAAACCGTTTTGAAGATCTTATCGCTCAAGTTGCTCTCTATCGACCAGGTCCCATGGACGATATTCCTCGTTATATTGCCTGTAAGCATGGCCATGAAAAAGTGCATTATCTGCACAAGGATTTGGAAACCATTCTTGAAGAAACCCACGGTGTAATGGTTTATCAAGAACAAGTCATGAAGATTGCCCAAGTCTTGGGAGGCTATAGTCTCGGAGGTGCCGATCTTTTAAGACGGGCGATGGGTAAGAAAATTAAAAAAGAAATGGATGCCCAACGACAGATATTTTTGGAAGGGGCTGCTAGTAAAGCTATTGGTTCGGCTGTTGCGACGCAAATTTTCGATCAAATGGCCAAATTTGCTGGCTATGGTTTTAATAAATCGCACTCGGCGCCGTATGCCTTGATTACGTATCAAACGGCCTATCTGAAAGCTAATTATCCCGTAGAGTTCATGGCTGCAACCATGACTTTTGAAATGAATAACGTCGATAAATTAAGTTTATTTCGCCAAGAACTATTGCGGATGGGAATTAAACTTTTGCCTCCTGATGTTAATAAGTCCTTTGCAGAGTTTGCTGTGGAGAAGGATGAAGAGGGGCAATATGCTGTGCGTTATGCATTATCAGCTATCAAAAATGTAGGCGCTGCTTCTATTCAACTAATGGTTGAAGAACGTAATGAACGGGGTCTTTATAAGGATGTTTTTGATTTTGCAAAACGTTTAGATACAAAAACGGTGAACCGTCGTCAGCTGGAAAATCTTATCTCTGCAGGTGCTTTTGATGCATTACATACTCAAAGAAGTCAATTGATGAGAGCTGTTGATCAGATTCTAGGATATGTGGGAGAACAGCGCCAAGCCCGTGAAGCTAGTCAAACAAGTCTTTTTGGGAGTGCGAGCGAAGGTGCTCTTTCTACGAGTCATCGCTTGCCCGACGTAGATCCTTGGTCACCGATGGAAAAGGCTCAAAAGGAATTTGACGCTGTTGGCTTTTATTTTTCATCTCATCCTCTTGAATCTTATGGTGCAGAGCTAGAGAGTCTATCATTAACATCTTCGAGTGAATTATTGGAAAAGTTAGCTCTTCATCATCAGACACTTAATTTAGCAGGCGTGGTCATCGCTAAGAATGAGCGTCTCTCTAAGAATGGCCAGCGTTATGCCTTTGTGCAGTTTTCCGATCGTCATGGGATTTTTGAAGTCACATTTTTTTCAGAGCATTATGCCAAATATCGAGAACAGCTGGAGCCAGGAAATTGCTTTTTCTTGAAGATTTTAGGTCGTCTTGAGGATGATAACTTACGATTAACCGTACAAGATGTGATGCCTCTTGTTGAAGCTTTAGAAGCGCCACACTTACACAGCAAAGTAGCGCGAGCGTCTTGTAATTATAAAATTGTGATCAATAATCAAGATGATGCAGAAGTTTTCTCTCGTATTCGTACGATCCTTTTGGGAGGAGGAGAGGGAAAGAACAAAGTGCAATTAATCATTGGTTCTGGACAAATGGCGATGAAAATAACATTGCCTGAGACATATAATCTGAATGACATTGTCAGGGCACGCATATTGAATGTTCCGGGAATTCAAGAGATGGTTGTTCTATGAAGATTCAATCAATTCCGTCTCCTAACTTTAACGAGCGTCCTAAAGATGGAGAGATTGATTTTCTCATTATCCATTACACAGCTTGTGACTTGGACCTCTCTCTACAAATTTTAACTGATGCAACTTCTGCCCATCCGGTCAGTGCTCATTATTTAATTGATGAAGAAGGAAGTGTGTATGGGTTGGTGCCAGAAGAGAAGCGTGCTTGGCATGCTGCGACGGATTCGAGTTACTGGCGAGGACATCAGAACATTAACAATCGTTCCATAGGGGTTGAGTTGGTTAATCCTGGTCATGGACCGGATTATCGGGATTTTTCTGAGCCGCAGATGGAGAGTTTGTTAAAACTTTCTCAAGAAATTATCAATCGACATCCTATTCAACCTTCTCTTGTTTTGGGTCATTCTGATGTGGATCCCATAAGAAAATCTGATCCTGGTGAGCGTTTTAATTGGCATTATCTTGCAGAAAATGGCATTGGAATACCCCCCGTGAAGGATGTCAATTTTCATGATAGTCAGTCGGTCTCGATTTTAGATCTTCAAAAAGCTCTCCATGAATTTGGTTATAAAATCCCTCAGGATAATAAAGAAGATTTAGCGACGAGAAGAGCGGTACAAGCCTTTCAAATGCATTATTGCCCCTTCCTTTTTAATGGGGGAGGTGATAGCCAAACTTTGGCATGCTTGAATTTACTAAAACAGTCTATTTAATTTTTTAATTGACCAATTGGGAAAAAAGACATATCTATAAAATGTCTATTTTAGATAGACATTTTCATAAAACAGAGGAGGATTTTGTCATGAAGCAAATAACTTTCGAAGTTGTTTCGACAACCCATATGTATGCAATTATTAAGCGCTAATTATCAAGAGCGTTGACTCAACCATCTGAGAGGTTGTTTTTAGGAGCAACCTCTCAATTTTTTGATGAAAATTGCAGTTTTTTGCATCTTAAATTATTTTTAATCTTTTTCTAATATTGTGAATATGAAGTTAACAGTAAGATAGTGAACATGGATCTCGATAAACTTAGAGTCTTTTATTTAGTTGTGGCTGAGGGAAGCATGTATCGTGCTGCCAAAAAGTTGAACTTAGCCCCGTCAGCCTTAAGCCGAACTATTAGCGTTCTTGAAGAAAGTGTCCAAACAAAGCTTTTCATTCGTGAAAAAGCAAAAAGCCTAGTGCTTAGTGATGCAGGGAAAATCTTGTTTGAACATACGAAGGAAATCCTAAGAATTGCGGCGACTGCAGAAGAAACTGTGAAAGATGTCGATAAGACCCCAAAAGGGAATCTCAAGGTGATCTCTACGGCAGGTATTATCAGTAATTGGATTATTCATTTTGTGCCGGGATTTTTAAGGAAATATCCGGATATGCGTTTAACTCTTTATGGATCATCCAGTGAGAGTCTTACAAATTCAAATGCCGATGCGGCGATCAATCCCTTTGAAGAGAGTAACGAAGATCTTGTGCAAATCTATTTGCGATCGGTAAAGTATAAAATTTTCGCGAGCAAAGAATATTTGCGAGAGTTTGGCGAACCTAAGACGCCCCAAGATCTCGATAATCATCGTTTAATTGTTTATTCTCTAGACTCCCCCAAAAATTTGCAGACAGCTGATTGGTTGTTAAGTTTTGGAGCGAATCCTGAAAAGCCACGAACACCCTATTTGCAGGTCAATACAACTGATGGGGTGATTAAAGCTGTTAATTATGGGCTGGGGATTGGCGCGATTATTGATGAGTTGATCGATATTCAATATCCCAATGTCGTTCAAATTCTCCCTGACATTGGAACGCGTGAAGAAAAGTATTATTATACTTTCCGTCGACATTTACAGTATTCTAAACGCGTAACAGCCTTTTGTGACTACATCTTGGATGAAATTAAGAAGAGATAAAAACAACGTTCATTCTTATCTTATCCTTTTTTTTGATTAACAATTGCGTGTTGCAGAATCGATGTCGTTGGATAGATATGGGCTAATTCCTGCTTTTTCAAATCTCGCATTTCCTGAAGGAAATCTAAATGAATAACGTCGCGGGAAGCTACGAATTGTTCAAGAGCAAGGATTAGTTTTCTTTGACATGTGGCACTTAAGAGAGAGCGAAAAGGTTCTCCGTTGAAAGTTGTACTAATGAGTCTCGCAATAACCTTTTGATTACCTTGCTTTTCAGTGGCCTCTATCAATCCTTTGAAAATATGAAATAATGGGAGCTCAGTAATTTCTCCTTTTTGCATTTCAGTGGAGATTACCGAAAACGTGACTTTACGCTTTTTCTCTTCAAGGGTCTCATTGCCTGATAACTCTTCGATAATGATTCTTAAAGCAAGACGAAACTGGCTCTCTGCCTTTCTATAATCACTTTGCTGACCTGAAGCTTGACCAGCGAGCACGAGCTCTTGACCAGCTTTGATTAATCCAGGGTACATCCCAGCAGCAGTTTGCACAGTATCCAGTGCCTCAATGGTTCTTTGACTTAATTCTCGATGCATGCAACCATGATTCAGTGGAGGGGATGGTGGTGTTTCGTTGCCATCATGAAGCGTGAACTTAGATAAATCTATATCAGTTAAAGCGCTTCTTAATTCTTCTAGCTCATCATGACTACTTTCACTGAGAGAGGCGTGAAGAGAGGGCGACATTACGATCAAGAAAGGAATTAATATGTATCGCTTCATTGGTATGGTCTTCTTGTAATTTTTCACTCTATACTATGAGCTATTCGAAATTCTCTTAAAAATCAATACTCATTGATCACTGGCGAAATCTGAAAAAAGACGTTCTTTAAAAGAGTCAATAAAATAAGATTTCATTGCAATGGTGGTTAAAATTAAATAATAGGTCGAAGAAGAAGGTCCGGTCAGGAAATCCAAACGAAATATTAAAATGAGGAAAATGACATGCGCATTGCTGTTTCTGGCACCCATTTTATGGGCAAAAGCACACTTATTGAAGATTTTATTAACAAGCACCCTCATTATAAGTGTGAAAGTGAGCCATACTATAAATTACAAGATGAGACAGTAATGGAGCTGTCATTAGAACCTAGTCTTGAGAGCTTCCTTGAGCAACTCGATTATAGCATTACCCAACTTAATGAATATGCAAACGAACAAAATATCATTTTTGACAGATGTCCAGTTGATTTTCTCGCGTATGCTATGTGTGTACTAGAGCAGGATTGTCTTGATATTAATGAGAGTGAAGTTTCTGAAAAATTTGATGACGTAAAAGAAGCCTTAAATAATTTAGATTTGATTATATTTTTGCCCATCACAAACGAAAATCCTATTGAATATACCGAAGAGGATGCAGATTATCGTAGGGCAGTTGATACATGTTTTAAAAAAATATATCGCGATGATCTCTATGATATCTTCCCAAACTATCGTCATCCTCAAATAATAGAAATTTCTGGTAATCGTATTGTACGTTTAAAAAAATTGGCAAATTCTCTTTTAAATGAAGGGCGCGATTAGGTTAAAAATGCGCTTATTCGATTGCAATGATGGATTGAATTTGCCTTGAATTGATTTGATTTTTTCTTAATTGAGATAATTCACATAAATCAATCTCTTATGAAAATGCGCTTAGGTTGTTAATCTTCCAGCAAGGATTGTTAACAAAAATTTGTTTGACCCCTTTATATGCAAGGGGTATGGTCAAATATACAAATAAATAGAATAATAAAAATAATAAATCTAGGGAGGTGATAAGATGGCTCACACGACCATCACACGGAGTGATTTGACTGAAGCAATTGCAAATCAGACAGGTCTTCAAAAAAACGAAGCAAGTATTATTTTACAATCAATTTTAGAAGAAATGACAAGAGGACTCGTAAAAGAGGGAGTACTCAAGCTGTCATCATTTGGTAGTTTTGCCGTCCGTCAGAAGAATAGTCGTGTCGGTCGCAATCCTAAGACAGGCGAAGAAGTAGTCATTACACCACGTCGAACAATTTCGTTTCGAGCATCACACATCTTAAAGAAAAAAGTAGAAAAGATTCCTGCTTAAGGGATTTTAAAAGCGTCCTTAAAATAAAAAAAGAGCAAGTATAAATACTTGCTCTTTTGCTTTTTGGAAAACTCCAAATATCTTTTAACGTTTAGAGAATTGGAAGCGACGGCGTGCTTTACGATGACCGTATTTCTTACGTTCAACAACACGGCTATCGCGGGTCAAAAGACCATGAACCTTTAAAACAGCACGTAAGGTAGGGTCAAAAAACGTAAGAGCCTTACTAATAGCATGCTTTACGGCACCTGCTTGGCCAGAAAGACCACCACCAACAGCTGTGCACATCACGTCAAAGCGATTCTCTTGGCTCGCAACCTTAAAAGGTTCATTGATGATCATTTGCAAAACGGGGCGACCAAAATATTTGCTCCAATCACGTCCATTAACAACAATTTTACCACTGCCGGGCTTAATCCATACACGGGCAATCGCATTTTTGCGTTTACCTGTTGCATAGGCGCGACCTAATGCATCTAATTTTGGCTTTGGTTGCTCAGTTGTCGTTGTCATCGGCTCAGCCATTAGAGCTTGCTCCTCTTGTTCTTTTCGTTCATTGCGGCTACATCCAACTGTACTGGATTTTGTGCAGTATGTGGATGATTGGGACCAGCATAAATTTTTAAGTGGGTCATTTGCTGACGTCCGAGTGGGCCTCTTGGCACCATTCTTTCAACAGCTTTCATCAATACACGTTCTGGAAAACGTCCTGCCAGAATTTTTGCAGGAGTAGTTTCCTTAATACCACCAGGGTGGCCTGTATGACGATAATAAACCTTATCAGTCATTTTTTTACCAGTAATACGTACTTTCTCTGCATTGATGACAACGATGTGATCACCGCAATCAACATGAGGTGTATATTCTGGTTTATGTTTTCCGCGCAGACGGTTCGCAACAATGCTGGCGAGTCGTCCGAGGACGATGCCTTCTGCATCAATAACGAGCCAATTTTTTTTAACTTCTGCAGTTTTTAAAGAAAAAGTCTTCATGGGCCTAATTCAATGTAATTGCCTAAAAATATATGTGCTCTGATACAGTAGGTTCGGGGGGGACGTCAATGACAAAAATGCATAATTTAAAAAATATAGACCAATAGGGCCTATAATGTTAAAAAAAACCTCTAGTTTAAGCAAACGTTAACGTAGTCTTCCTAGAATTTTTAAGAATTTGAGAGGTACCAAAGGAAATGGCCTTAATTTTGCGTTATTTTACTCTTTTAATTGTTGCGCTTATGGCGACGAGTCTCCCTTTAAAGGCTATTGAAGATGAAAATGTTCTAAATCTCTACATTTGGCAAGGAATGGTTCCCCCTGAGATTATTGCTAAGTTTGAGAAAGAAACAGGGGTTAAAGTCATTGTGGATTTCTTTGATAGTAATGAAGTCTTGGAAGCGAAACTGCTTCTAGGGCGTTCAGGTTATGATTTAGTGTTTCCAAGTGCTTGGCCTTATCTCGCACGCCAAGTGCCTGCAGAGCTCTATCAAAAACTTGATAAGAAAAAGCTGCAGAACTACAAAAAAATTGATCCTATTGCTTTTCAAAGACTTGATGAAGCTGATCCAGGAAACCTTTATGCGATTCCAATTACCTGGGGCCTTATTGGTTTTGGATATAACGAAGATTTAGTTAAGGAAATTATGCCAGATGCCCCTGTCGATAGTTGGGCAATGTTTTTTGATCCAAACGTTATTCGTAAATTTAATAGCTGTGGAGTTACGATGCTGGATGAGGCAGTGGATGTTTTTGTGCCCGCCTTGCTTTATTTAAAGTTAGATGCATCAACAGCTTCTAAGGAAGACATTGATAAAGCAGTAACGTTGCTTCAAAGCGTTCGCCCTTATATAGACCGGTTTGACGTCGCCCGCTCCCCAAGTGAATTGGCTTCTGGCGACATGTGTCTAGTACAGCATTGGATCAGCAACCTCTATATTGCCTACAATGATGTCCCTAAAAATCAACGTTCTAATATTAAATTCGTGATTCCTAAAGAAGGAGCTGGCATGTGGATTGATGTTGCCGCTATTCCTGCGGATGCGCCCCATGCGGATAATGCCCATAAATTTCTCGATTTTATTCTAAGACCTGAAAATATTGCTGCCACGAGTAATAAAAATTTCTTTGGTAACTTTGTGCCTGAGTCTAAGCAGTTTATGGATAAGAGCTTAGTGAACAATAAGCTTATTTTCCCGGATAAAAAGGATATGAAAAAATTTGTGTTAACCACGGCAAAAGCACCTAAGTTTCAGCGCATGATGACGCGTGCCATGACAAAAGTCAGAACAGGTACTTAATAGAAGGCAACTTTAGGAGTTGCCTGCTACAGGTTGTAGACTTTTCTCATGCCAACGCATTAAATATTGAGAAACTGCTTTAGCCGCAATCATGCCTGTTGAGATGTACCCTAAGACAGTGCCTGCCGTTCCAAGAGAAATCGTTGCTTCAGCAGAAAAGCCGCCATAATTTTGGAGTCCGACACAAATGGTGCTGCCTTGGGCTGCTAAGAAGTTGATCACATCAAAGTAAGTTTCTGCGGCTCCCCAAAACTTGAGCATTGTGCTGTGATATCGTGGAAGACATCCTTGAGGAGCGCTATCGTTATCCAAGGTGACTGTTATGGACGGTAATGCTGAGACGGAAGAGTTAGAAGCATTCTTTCTATGCGCTTCTTGAATAAGTTGTCTTAATTGATCCTCATGACGACGTATCAAATACTTTGATCCACCTTTGCCTGCGACCATAAAGGATGAAATTTGTCCAAGGATTAAGCTTGATAAGCCAAGCTTTGAGAGAGCCTCAGGCGAAAATGAGATGTATGTCTTAAGAAGAGCTGTTAAAGCGCTGCCTTTAGCTGCTAAAGTGTGAACAATGTCAAAAGGGGTATCCATAGCAATCCAAAATTTTCTCATAACCCGATGATAATTATCCCAACACCCAGGAACATCTTCATCAAGATTAATGTCTTTCATTGTTCCGCCTTGGGTCGTGTTTTCTGCAGTTGTTCTTAAAGGAGAATCCTCTCTTAAAAGGTCCTCTGTCCCATAAGAAATTGAAGTCGTTAGAGGAATCAGCAGTGTTAAAACTACAAAAATAAAAGATATTTTTTTCATGAAACGCTCCTATTGTTTTTTGGCTCTCACATCATGGGGATTTTGAGCTTAAGGAATGATTAATTTTTATTCCAAAAAATCCTTCTTTTTTCTTGATATATCCTGGTAGAAGAGTATAACGCCGTTTATAATTTTTTTGAGGACGCAGCGCTCTATTTGCGTTAAAAAGAATAGAGGGTCAACCTGACAGAGATGTCGGAGTAGGAAAGAGGTAAATAAATGGCTGTTGCAGATCGCCCAAGTCAAGGACTTCCCCCATGGCAGGATCCAAAGGCTCAGCCTTACATTCTTGTAGATCATGTGTCCAAAAACTATGATGGATTAGTTGCCTTAAATAACGCCTATCTCAGCGTTTATAAGGGAGAGTTTTTTGCTCTTCTTGGGCCTTCTGGTTGTGGTAAAACGACTTTATTGCGAATTCTTTCCGGTTTTGAAGCGCCGTCTTCTGGCAAAGTGTATATCGATGGATCTGATATGACGGCTGTAGCTCCCTATGAACGTCCAGTCAATTTGATGTTCCAATCTTATGCGCTTTTTCCACATATGACTGTGGAACAAAATATTGCTTTTGGACTTAAGCAAGAAGGGTTGCCAAAAACAGAGATTAGAGATCGCGTTTCTTCAATATTGGAACTTGTTCATTTGACGAAACACAGTCGTCGTAAGCCTGAACAACTTTCAGGAGGTCAACGTCAGCGTGTGGCATTAGCGCGTTGTTTGGTTAAACAGCCTAAATTATTACTCTTGGATGAGCCATTAGGGGCTTTGGACCGTCAATTGCGTGAAAAAACTCAATTTGAGTTGGTGAGCATTCAGGAAAAGCTAGGGATTACATTCATTATGGTAACCCATGATCAGGAAGAAGCGATGACGATGTCAACGCGCATAGCGGTGATGGAAGAAGGACGCATCCGACAAGTAGGAACACCGACTGAAATTTATGAATATCCGAACTCTTATTATGTCGCTGATTTTATTGGGGATATGAATATTTTTGAAGGAATTGTGGCAGAAGAAACAGAAGAGCACGTGGTTGTTCATTCTGAGGAAGCAGGGACAACCCTTTATGTTAGCAGTTTTGCATCAGCTCCTGTTGGAGCGCATGTGGCTGTCGCTATTCGACCTGAAAAAGTTGTGATTTCCTCAAATCGTAAGCACGTTGGCCCTAATTTTATGAAAGGGATTGTGAGTGAAATAGCATATCTTGGAGACGTGTCTATTTATCACGTGGAACTGCCCAATAAGAAAAAAGTTTTAGCGACGGTGACGAACCAATTTCGTATGGCTGAGCGTCCCATTAACTGGGATGATCAAGTATATCTTTCATGGCGCCCTGAAAGTGCTGTGATTTTAACAGGATAAATTATGATAAGAACCTTTCAGTCATGGAAAGAGGGGATTAAACAATCCTTTCTTCGCCGATTTCTTAGTCGCAGTCTAGTGATTGCTATTCCTTATGGATGGCATATTGCCTTTTTTCTGGTTCCTTTTTTCATTGTGGTCAGAATAAGTTTTTCAGACAGTGTTTTGGGAGCGCCGCCCTATACGGCGATCTTCCAATGGTTGGAAGATTCGACTCTGCAAATACGTCTGAGTTTCTTTAATTACAGCTCTTTGATCGATGATAAGCTTTATTTTGCGGCGTATTCACAATCCATTATAGTCGCTGGGTTGTCGACGATACTCTGTTTATTTATCGGTTATCCTATTGCTTATGGTATTACGCGTGTTTCTGATAGTTGGCGTCTTCCTTTGTTGATGCTCGTGATCCTTCCATTTTGGACGTCGTTTTTAATTCGTGTCTATGCTTGGGTAGGTATCTTGAACAACAAGGGGCTTATTAATAATTTTCTGATGGGATGGGGAATTATTAATGAACCTTTGCCCCTGATTAATAACAATTTTGCAGTATGTCTCGGCATCGTTTACTCTTATTTGCCGTTTATGATTTTGCCTTTGTACGCTACGCTCGATAAGATCAACCCTCTTTTGCTGGAAGCTGCTTATGATTTAGGGTGTAAGCCATTAAAAGCATTTTTCACTATTACTGTTCCCCTTTCTTTGAGAGGTGCTGTCGCAGGTGCTATGCTGGTTTTTATTCCCAGTATGGGAGAGTTCGTTATTCCCGAGCTTTTGGGCGGATCTGATACTCTCATGATCGGAAAAATTTTGTGGACAGAGTTTTTGGTTAATCGTGATTGGCCTTTGGCATCAGGTCTCGCAGTTGCAATGCTTGGGCTTCTCGTTCTGCCTATTTCGCTCTTTCAGAAATTCCTTGCCACGGGAGATGATTAGTCTATGAAAGCCCGTCGCAGTATTTTTCTTTTTACATTTATGGTCTTTGGGTATGTCTTTTTATATGCCCCCATTATGTCGCTTATCATTTATTCTTTTAATGAGTCTAAAGTCGTAAGCCTTTGGACAGGATTCTCTTTAAAGTGGTATAAAGCGCTCTTTGCAAATCAAGACATTCTTAACGCTGCATGGTTGAGCTTAAAGATTGCTTTTATGACTGCAAATTTAGCTGTGATCATCGGAACGGTCGGTGCTTTAGTTATTGTGCGTTTTAAGTCTTTTAAAGGGAAATCAATTCTAAATGGATTGGTGACAGCTCCTCTGGTTATGCCAGATGTCATGACTGGTTTAGCGCTTCTGTTGATGTTTGTTGTTCTCGGACAGACAATAGGATGGCCGAAGAGAGGAATAACAACAATTACTTTGGGTCATGCGACTATTGCTATTGCCTATGTTCTCGTAGTTGTAAGAGCACGTTTGGCAGAGTTTGATGTAGACCTTGAGGAAGCTGCTCTTGATTTAGGTGCAAAACCGATGACGGTATTTTTTAGAATTACTTTACCAATTATATTCCCGTCGATTGCTGCTGGGTGGCTTTTGGCTTTTACTCTGTCTCTCGATGACGTAGTGCTTGCAAGCTTTTTGTCAGGGCCTGGATCCACTACATTGCCTCTTGTTGTATTCTCAAGTATTAGAAAAGGAGTAAGTCCTGAAATTAATGCTTTGGCCACAATTATTGTTTTATTGGTAACCGTGGGGATTCTGATTGCAGGTTATGTTGTGAATCGACGTATTAAAACTAAACAACGTTGGCAAGATATTTAAAGAAAATGGAGTTCAACAAAGTGTCAAATAATTTGAGAAAGCCCTATGTCATTGTTTTGGGTAACGAAAAGGGTGGCACTGGTAAGTCGACAGTGTCGATGCATCTTATTACGCATCTTTTAAGATTAGGATTTCAAGTTGGCAGCATTGACGTGGATGCACGTCAAGGTACATTAAGCCGTTATATTGAAAACCGTAATGATTATAAAAAGCGCAAAGGTGTCAATTTACCCATGCCCGATCATCAGCCCATTTTTAAGAGTGAGTTGAAAAGTTTAGATGAAGCTGAGAAGGATGAAACGAGTCGTTTTGATACTTGCTTGAAAACTTTTCAAAATAAGGATTTCATCGTTATTGATACACCCGGTAGCGACAGCTTTTTATCTCGTTACGCTCATTCATTTGCTGATACACTTATTACACCATTGAATGATAGCTTTATTGATTTGGACATGCTTGGTCGCGTTAATCCAGAATCTGGCAAGGTTGAAAAACCGAGTACCTATGCAGAAATGGTCTGGGATCAAAAGAAACGTCGCGCTATGCGTGGTAAGGGGACTTTTGATTGGATTGTGATCCGTAATCGCTTAAGTTCCCATCGGGCGAAGAATAAGAAAGAAATGCAAGGAGCTTTGGAAAATCTTGCAAAACGTATTGGTTTTCGTTTGGGCTGGGGACTTGGAGAAAGAGTTATTTTTCGTGAACTGTTTTTAGACGGACTCACCCTTCTGGATCTAAAAGATGCGGGAATTAGTATGACTCTTTCTCACTTAACTGCACGTCAAGAACTTCGGGCTTTGTTGGAGATGATTCGCTTGCCCGCTTTATCAGAAAAACTTTCTAAAGCCAGTTAAGGAGCGCACAGAATGTCAATTCTTGTAGGCGCAGTTTTATTAGTGGCTACTCTTTTTCTGGCGCGTTGGTTTATACATGTAGATACTGAAACGCGTGCTAAAGCTGCTAAAATTGGCTTGGCTATCGTTGTTGTTTTGGCTTTTGTATTAATCTTTTTTGGGTTAAGGCTGCCATTCGTTATTACGGGCTTATTCGTCCTCATTCCATTTTTGCCTTATTTTTTTCAACAAGAAACACAAGAACTCTCTAAATCAGCTGTCTCAACACATATGACGTTAGAAGAGGCACGTCAAATCCTCGGTGTTAAGGCCCGTGATACGGAAGAAGAGATTTTAAAGGCCTATCGCCGCATTATTCAAAAAGTGCATCCAGATAAGGGAGGATCAGCTTATCTGGCAGCAAAAGTTAATCACGCTAAAGATGTTCTTTTGAAAAATTAATTGTTTTTCTGACCGTGATTCGATAAACGGGAAGGGACGTTGTATAAATCATGGATAGGATATGAAAAAAGTTCGTAAAGCCATTTTTCCTGTTGGGGGGCTAGGAACACGTTTTTTGCCTGCAACTAAAGCGATGCCAAAAGAAATGCTTCCTGTGGTGGATAAACCATTGATTCAATATGCCGTTGAAGAAGCTGCCGCCGCTGGCATTGAAGAATTTATTTTCGTAACGGGACGTGGAAAGACTTCTATTGAAGATCACTTTGATCATTCTTTTGAGCTTGAGTCGATGCTTAAGGATAGAGGCAATAACAATGCCTTAGATGACCTATCAGGACTTGTGCGAGCCCCCGGTAGCATCTGTTATTTGCGTCAACAGGAACCTTTGGGGCTAGGACATGCCGTATGGTGTGCGCGCCATTTGATTAATGATGAACCTTTTGCCGTTCTTTCTGCCGATGATTTTATTTTAAGTGATCAGCCTTGTTTAAAGCAAATGGTTGAGGCTTACGATGACGGAAATATGGTTGCAGTGACAAATGTTCCGCAACAGAACGTTTCTCGCTATGGCATCTTGGATGTTGACAGAGATGAGGGAAATAAAGTGTGGGCAAAGGGTGTGGTTGAAAAACCTCCTGTTGATAAAGCTCCTTCTAATGTCGCGATTATCGGGCGTTATGTTTTACTTCCTGAAATTTTTACGCATTTAGAGCGTCAAGAGCGAGGTGCTGGCGGTGAAATCCAATTAACTGACGCGTTTATTCCGATGATAGGAAAATATCCTTTTGTGGGATATAGATTTAAGGGACGCCGCTTTGACTGTGGTTCAAAAGAGGGGTTGTTAGCAGCAAATCTTAATGTTGCTTTTAAACGAGACGATCTTAAACAATCCGTCACTCAAGAGATTCAAGCACTTTATGATGAGATCTCTGAGCATTCTCAAAACGTTAAAATTAAAGGAGCTTAAATGCGCATTTCAGTTATTGGCACAGGATATGTAGGCCTAGTTTCTGGCACGTGCTTTGCAGAATTTGGTGTTCATGTAACTTGTGTAGACAAAGATCAAACAAAAATCGAAGCTCTTAAAAGAGGGATTATTCCGATTTATGAACCTGGATTAGAGCAGCTGGTAACAGATAATGTTAAAGCGGGACGTCTCGAATTTTCAACTGACCTCAAGGCGTCTGTAAAAGAAGCGGATATCGTGTTTATAGCAGTAGGGACACCGACGCGTCGTGGTGGCGGTCATGCAGATCTTTCTTATGTATTTGCGGCTGCTGAGGAAATTGGCCAATCCTTAGAGGGATATACTATTATTGCGACTAAATCCACTGTACCTGTAGGGACAGGCCGAAAGGTTGAGGAGATTTTAAAAAAGACCAATCCTAAGGCAGAGTTTGATGTTGTCTCCAATCCCGAGTTTTTAAGAGAAGGGTCGGCGATTGAAGATTTTATGAGACCTGATCGTGTGGTAATTGGCTGCAGTAGTGCACGTGCCGAAGAATTGATGCGTCAGCTTTATCGTCCTTTATACCTTATTGAAACACCTTTGGTGATGACGAGCCTAGAGACAGCTGAGCTTACGAAGTATGCATCAAATGCTTTTCTGGCGACTAAAATAGCCTTCATCAATGAAATTGCAGATTTATGTGAAAAAACTGGTGCCGATGTGCAAGCAGTTGCAAAGGGTATGGGATTAGATAAACGGATTGGTGGTAAGTTTCTTCATGCGGGCCCAGGTTATGGAGGCTCATGTTTTCCGAAGGACACCTTGGCGCTGGCCCAAACAGCAAATGATTATGGTTCTCCCTTGATCATTGTAGACACTGTTGTTTCAAGTAATGATAAACGTAAAAAACAAATGGTGAATAAAATTATTGCAGCTTGTGGTGGAACTGTTCAAGGAAAGAGCATTGCGGTTTTAGGGGTTACTTTTAAGCCAAATACGGATGATATGAGAGAAAGTCCGAGTTTAGACATTATACCAGGACTTCAAAAACAGGGAGCTGAAGTACGAGCCTATGATCCAAAAGGAATGGAAGAAGCCAAAGAGCTTTTGCCTAATGTTATGTGGTTTGAAGATCCGTATGCGCCTATGAAAAAAGCTGAAGCTGTAGTGATTCTTACGGAATGGAACGAATTTCGTGCGTTGGATCTTGATCGCATGAAAAATGAACTTAAAACTCCGATGGTCATTGACTTGCGCAATATATATAAGGCCGATGAAATGGCACAGGCAGGATTAGATTATGTGTCGATCGGTAGAACTCCTGTGTACAAAACGAAAGAAGGCTTAAGGGCCGTCATATAGATATGTCTTATCCACAAAAAATCTTTCGTGAATACGACATTCGGGGGGTAGTAGGCACTGAAATAACGCACAGGTTTGCGTATGAGTTAGGCAGAGCCTATGGTACCATGGCTGAAGCTCAAGGGGCGCAAAAAATTGTTATAGGCTATGATGGACGTTTAAGCTCACCTGATCTTGTGATGGGGTTACAAGAAGGACTTAAAAAGAGTGGACGCGCCGTCATTAATGTTGGTCTTGGTCCCACCCCTATGGTTTATTTTGCTCAAAGAGCTTTGAACGCTGACGGCGCCATTATGATTACTGGATCTCATAATCCAGCTCATATGAATGGCTTCAAAATGATGCTCAAAGGGGTGTCGTTTTTTGGCGATAATATTCAAAAGCTGTATAAAACTTTGACGCAAAGTGATTTTTTTGAAAACGCAGGAAGCATCGAAGAAGTGGCTTTTGAAGGAGCCTACGTAGAATATCTCCTTGAAGATTTTAAGACTCATTATGAAACTTCACGTCCTTTAAGGGTTGTATGGGATGTGGGGAATGGTGCTATGGGTAACGCTCTCCAACGCCTCCTCAAGAAGATGCCCGGAGAACATATTGTCCTTAATGGAACCATTGATGGTCACTTTCCAGCACATCATCCAGATCCTACAGTGCCTGAAAACCTCGTGGAATTACAACAAACTGTTCTTTCTCGTAAAGCAGATCTGGGCATTGCTTTTGATGGTGATGGAGATCGCTTGGGGGTGGTGGATGAAACTGCCCAAATTATTTGGGGGGATCAGCTGCTTATTTTGTTTGCAGAGGAAGTTTTAAAAACTCACCCCGGCGCCACAGTATTAGCAGATGTCAAAGCGAGTCAGGTGCTCTTTGATAAAATCAAAGAGATGGGAGGAAATCCTCTCATGAGTCGTACTGGACATTCTTTGATTAAAACAAAAATGAAAGAACTTTCTTCTCCTTTAGCAGGTGAAATGAGCGGTCATGTTTTCTTTGGTGATCGCAATTTTGGGTTTGATGATGCGCTCTATGCAGCTTTGCGTCTTTGCGGGATTGTTGGCATGAAAGAAAAGCCGCTGAGTGCATGGCGTTTATCACTACCTAAAACTTACGCAACGCCTGAGTTGCATATTCAGGCTCAAGACGTTGATAAATTCAAAGTGATTCAGTCAATTCGTGTTGAATTGGAAAAAAATAATATAGATTTTATAGATGTAGATGGCGTTAGAGTTGTGAAAAAAAATGGTTGGTGGTTACTAAGGGCCTCTAATACTCAAGAAATTTTGGTAGGGCGTGTTGAAGCTTTGAGTGAAAAGGTTCTTGGAGAATTGAAAGACGATTTAGAAAGCCATTTAAAAAACTATAATTTGAAAGTGAGCTAAGAGGGATGGCGAAACGTTCGCGTACATTAATTATCCAAGCTTATCCCGGCATCGGCGATATGATTTGGTATTTACCGTATATTAGGGCAATTGCGCGACAATCCCCGACGGGAAAAGTAACAGTGCTTACCAAGTCTCGATCCTTAGCACAGCGTTGGTTAACGTCCGAGCCAATAATTGAAGAAGTGCTTTATATTGAAAAGAACGAAATTTGGAAGGCAATTCGTGAAATTCGTCAGCGAAAGTTTCAACAATCATGGGCTTTGCATCGGAGCGTTACGCATGCTTTTCTGCCTTTTGCTGCTGGCGTACCTGAACGTTATGGTTTGGGATTGGGACGTCAAAATCTTTTTCTAACATCTAAGAAATGTTTAGATGCTCGTTGGCGTCAAAAACATACCATCGAGCAGCTTGAGAGTTTAATGGCTCTCCATAGTATTGATTGGGCAAAAGAATCACGAAGATTGCCTTTGTTGCCCAAATCTCTCAATTATGTGGATAGTCGTTTTGGAGCATTGCCCAGACCTTGGATATTCTTTGGCATTGGTGCGAGTGATCGTTTGAAATGTTGGCCTCTTTCAAATTTTGCAGAATTAGGACTATCTCTGCAAAAAAACGCAAGAGGTACTATTTTTATTTGTGGAGCGCGTTTTGAATCTAAAGAAGCTGAATGGATTGTCGAAGAGATGAGCGAAGGAGGTGTTCACGCACAAGCAGTGACTGACCTGGAGATTGAAGATTCTTTTGCATTGTTATCTCATGGAGATTTATTTGTAGGGAATGACAGCAGTCTTATGAATGCTGCTGCTTGTCTGGATATGCCTTCTGTAGGACTTTTTGGCGTTACGCCCCCTTTAACATATTCAAAAAATCTTTATCCTGTGATTCGTCCCGATCAAAAACTGGAAACAGAAACACCTATGGCCAGCATTTCAGTTGAAAGAGTGTTTCAGTTCATAGAAGAAAAAAAACTTTTAAAGGAAAAATATTTTTCAAAAGAAGCTTCATAAGGTGTTTTTTCTTGACGCTATACCTGAAGTTACTTAATGAATTGCTGGAATATAATAAAAAAAATAGATAAGAAATGTCCGATACCTTTTTAACTCAATCCCATTCAGTCATCGTCACTGTCAAAGTACAATTTGTTGAAGAAGAATCCTTACCTAATGGTCCCCATTACGTTTGGGCTTACCATATAAACATTCAGAATCAGAGTGTTGAGACTCTTCAGTTATTACGTCGTTTTTGGCGGATTGTTGATGCGACAGGGTATGTCGAAGAAGTCGAGGGAGAAGGGGTTGTGGGGGAAATGCCTATTCTTGCACCTGGTGAATCCTATCAATACACAAGTGGTGTTCCTTTAAATACACCCTCAGGTATTATGGGTGGCTACTATGAAATGGAAACGCAAGATGAAAGAACAATAAAAATTCTTATTCCAACTTTTGTTTTGAATAGTCCCGAGGAGTCAGTAACAATTAATTAAATGATCTTGATTACTGAAAAATAAATTGCTCCAGAAAAAAGACTGAGTAATACAAACAAAATTGATTCAACGATATTTATTTTTTTGAGCATCATAGCATCATAATGATCGTGGATTCTTATGTATTGGCGTCTTATTTCCATGTAGGATAGAAAAAGGAGGCTCCCGACTACAACGAGCAAAAATATCAACCATCCCAAGCTGGGTTGAATCCAAAAAATAAAAGTCAAAACCCAGGCAATAAAACCAAAGAACATCATTATGCCTCCATAACGAGCCGTCCAAAAAGAGAAAGAGAAAGCTGGCATTTCTTTAGTCTTAATAAAAAGACGTAAAATTCGCGGCCCTAAATAACGTGTAATTGAGGCTATGTAAGCCAATAAAGCTAACCCAAGGCTGATGTGCGTTAAAGCTTCTATGGATTCAAAATTCACCAGCCAGCTTAGATCCACAAAACGTTTTTTCATCATACGAAAGGTTACAAATAAAGCACTGACCATAAAACCTGTCCCAATAAAAGGCGCCAGCATGTTCAGGTGTAGGCTTGAAAGAATTTGCTCAATAGGGGTTTTTGCTTTTGAACCATCGGGATGAAGGACAAAAGGAGCCACAATCAATAAGAGTTTCTGAACCCAAAGAGATGCAAAAAATTTTTCGGGATTAAATGATTTCATCACTTTAGGGAGCCCGATTTAAATCCATAACTTGAATGCGTGCGAGCCTTTGATAATCCTCAAATTGCTTTTGTAGTTGATCAAGATCAACAGAGATACTGTGCTTTTGGAGTATATTTTTTATGTGCTCAAAGATGATTTCAGGAGTGGAAACACTTAAGGAAACAATCTCTTGAGCAAATTGTTGTGTTTCGGCTTCTGAAAATTTCATCAATTTGCTCGCCCAAGCACTTAAATAAACATAGGTGAGTGCCCGAACTTTATAGGTATTGTTATCTTCTGGATGATTTGATTGTGTTGTCTTTTTCAAGTTTTGACCCATTAATCTTATTATAAAGTTATTGACTTTTATGAGCATTATATAGTGAAGTGTCGCACATGAAATTATCAAGTGCAATGTCTATCTTAGGGTTTTAAGTCATGGCTATTAAAGCAGATGCATTAAAAAAACTTATTGAAGAAAATTTGATCGGAGCTTCCATCAAAATTGAAGATACTATGGGAGATGGGGATCATTATAAGGCCACTATTGTGTATGCTGGTTTTGCTGGAAAATCACGCGTAGAACAACATAAAATGGTCTATGGAGCTCTCGGAGAGATTATGGGGGGAGCATTACATGCTCTTTCTCTGGAAACACGGGCCGAATAGTATGAGGAGATGAAGAATGACACAAACTCTATTTGATGAAATTAAACAGCAAATTCAAGACAATGATGTGGTTCTCTATATGAAAGGGACTCAAAAAACGCCAATGTGTGGCTTTTCGGGGTTTGTTGTGCAGGTTTTGAATAAATTTAAAGTTCCTTTTCTAGATGTGAACATTCTTGAAAATCAGGACATGCGTCAAGCTATTAAGGATTTCACCAATTGGCCGACGATTCCGCAACTTTATATTAAAGGAGAATTCGTTGGTGGCGCTGATATCGTTCGCGATATGCTCGCTTCTGGTGAATTTGAAAACCTTTTAAAAGCAAAAGGTATTCTCAATATTTAAGATTTGTGCGAGGTTTGAGATTGCTTTAAACGCTCTTCAAGATACTCCCCCATTTGTCTATAGGCTCTGTTAAGCAAGTCTTCATAATCGTAAGAAGCTTGCTTTTCCTGAGGATCTTTAGGTTGTTTTGAAACAAAGGTAGATGAAGAAGGTGTTTCTTGGTCATTTTCTTCCTGAGGGAAATCTGAAGAACTCAAAGCGCTAGAAATATGCAGAAGTAAAATAAGGCTGAATAGTATTTTGTAAATCATTGCAATCTCCCGTTTATCGTTATTGTTTTTTACCCAATAAAAAAGCCAGGGGTTTTATTCCTGGCTTTTTTAAGTGTTGTTCCATCTCTTTTATCGTGAGTAAAATTCGACGACCAAATTTGGTTCCATCTTTACTGGGTAAGGAACATCAGCCAATTGAGGAGTTCTTACGAACTTACCCTTCATAGATTTGTGATCCACTTCCATATAATCTGGAATATCACGTTCGCTGGATTGGGATGCTGCCATCACAAGGGCCATCTCACGAGATGCTTCTTTTACCTCAATCAAATCCCCTTCTTTCACCAAGTAAGAAGGAATGTTGACGCGTTGACCGTTCACTAGAACGTGACCATGGTTTACGAATTGACGTGCTGCGAACACCGTTGGAACGAACTTCATACGATAAACAACGGCATCCAATCGTCTCTCGAGGAGACCAATGAGGTTTTCGCTGATATCACCGCGGCGACGTACTGCTTCTTTATAGAAGCGACGGAATTGCCTTTCATTGATATTGCCGTAGTAACCTCTTAAGCGTTGTTTAGCTTGCAATTGTAAGCCGTAGTCTGAAGGCTTATTGCGCTTTTGACCATGCTGACCAGGGCCATAATTTCTGGAGTTTACTGGACTTTTGGGGCGTCCCCATAGGTTTAATCCCAACCGACGATCAATTTTATATTTTGAACTTAAGCGCTTTGTCATTCATCACTTCCATAATCAAGAAAATCTTACCTAAAGCCAGCAACTATAGTAATTTTATGTGCCTTGTCAAATTGTTTATTTTCAATTTTACCTTGGCCGTCGTCTTGGACGCGAAAAAATGCCATTTGGATTCACCAAACTTGAGACGACTCCCCTTAATGTACGCACTTCTTGAGAGGTCATGTCAATGCGGGAAAAAATATTTCTTAAATTGCGTTGCATAATCGATTTTTTGTGTTCTGGTCTAAGATAGCCTGCTTTATCTAATTCATCTAATAACTGATCTAGAAAACCATCCACTTCTTCTTTCTTGGCAAGGTCAGAATTACCATGATTTAAATGACTTTCTCTTGAATCATTGAGGCTAGAAGCCAGAAAAATTTCATAAGCAAGAATGAGAACGGCTTGCGATAGGTTAAATGAGCTAAATTCAGGATTAACAGGGATTTTTATGACTCCTTTAACGCGGCCGAGATCATCATTTTCGAGACCACACTTCTCAGGACCAAAAAGCACGCCAATTCTTTGACCTGATTGATAAAGCGGCGTTACGATTTTTGCAAAATGTCGCGGGGTCATCACTTCTTGCACCATATCTCGATGACGGGCTGTCGTCGCATAAAGACGATGAAGATCAGCAGTTGCTGATTCAACATTCTCGAAACACTGAGCATTATCTAAAACGATGTCTGCGCCTGCTGAAAGAGCTCGGGTGTTTTCATTAAGCCAATTGAGGGGGGGGCGCACAAGACGCAATTCTTGAAGACCACAATTGAGCATAGCCCGCGCGGTATTGCCAATATTTCTTCCTAATTGAGGATCGATTAATATCATTACTGGAAACATTTGAATCCTTATACTCGACGCCAAGTCGTGCCTTTTGGGCTATCTTCAAGGATAATTCCATTTTCTTCTAGAGTCTTGCGGATGCTATCGGCCTGAGCAAAATCCTTATTAAAGCGTGCTGATTGGCGTTCCAGGATCAATTGCTCTATTTGAGGAATTTCGAGAGTATGCGCCTGTTTTTGAACAGTCTTTTGAAACCAAATCTTTGGATCTTGTTGTAAGATTCCAAGAAGACTTGCGTTTTTTCTTAAGATAGCTTGCATTTGCGCTTTCTCAAGAGAAGACTCGGCTGCATGAATGTCTGACACAAGGCTGTGCAACCATGTTAATGTTTTTGGCGTATTGAGATCATCTTGCAAGATAGCTATGAACGCTTCATCATAAGACGGTTCCTCATGCAACTCATAATCTTTTAATGCAGTGTAAAAGCGATCAAGCGTACTTTTAGCTTGTGCAAGGGTAGTATCTTTCCAATCTAAAGGTTGCCGATAATGGGTTGAGAGAAGTGCAAGGCGTATTGTTTCTCCGTCAGCTTGATCGAGCAGATCCCTCACTGTAAAGAAGTTACCTAAGGATTTGGACATTTTTTCGCCATTAACGGTTAGAATGCCGTTGTGCATCCATAGCCGAGCAAAGCTATTATTTCCAAACGCAGCTTGGCTTTGAGCAATTTCATTTTCGTGGTGTGGAAAAATCAAGTCACGTCCCCCGCCATGAATATCAAAGCTGGTTCCAAGATGCTTACAACTCATTGCTGAGCATTCTATATGCCAACCAGGTCGTCCTCTTCCCCAAGGACTCGGCCAACCGGGCACATCATCGGTTGAAGGTTTCCATAACACAAAATCCATAGGATCCTTTTTATAAGGTGCTATTTCAACCCGTGCACCAGCCAGCATATCGTCGAGATTGCGTTTTGATAGCGTGCCGTAGTCTTTAAAGCTTTTCACATTGAAGAGAACATGTCCTTGTGCTTCGTAAGCATGATCTTTTTGAATCAAAGTTTCGATGATATCTATCATTTCTTGAATGTGCATCGTGGCTCGAGGTTCAATGGTCGGAGGTAAAATACCTATGGTGGCCATGTCTTCATGAAATAGTCTGGTTGTGCGTTCAGTTAAGGCGCTTATGGGTTCTCCAGATTCTTTTGAGGCTACAATAATTTTATCTTCAATATCAGTGATATTACGTGCGTAAGTCGTTTTATAAAAAATTTGTAGAAGTCGAAAAAGAACATCAAAAACAACATAGGGGCGCGCATTCCCAATATGGGCACGGTCATAAACTGTTGGTCCGCAGACATACATTTTGACTTCGCCAGGCGTTATTGGAACAAGCTCTTCGCGGCATTGAGTAAGGGTATTATAAAGGATAATCGTCATCGTCGTCCTTTAAACAGAAAGTCTTTCAATCGTTTTTTCAGGACCAATAGCCAGGAGAAGCTTTTTCATCTCAGGGCCATGCTCTTCCCCCGTCAGTGCTAGTCTTAAGGGGCGAAACAGCTCTTTTCCTTGGCGACCAGTTTGTTCTTTTAGCGCGTCAGTCCATTTTTGCCAGGTAAATTCGTCCCACGGGGTATCTGGCAGTAGGCTTTTTGCTGTTAAAATAAAGGGTCTATCTTCAATTACGGGGGTGATTGATTCATTACAAACAGACCAATAATGCCCAATGTCTTTAATCTTTTTTAAATTACCACGCATGGCATTCCAAAAAGATTCAGTAATATGAGATAAATTTAAAGCATGGAGCTTTGGCCTTGCCATTTCGAAAGACATATTATGAAGCAATTTTTCGTTTAAACGCCATAAAACATCTAAGGAAAATTTAGGCGATGCCTGTCCAAATTTCTTAAGATCAAAATCAGTGACTAAAGCTTCTAGATAATAAGATGCTTTGACTTCATTTGATGTTCCAAGGCTGGCTAAATAGGAATTTATAGCCATAGGATCAATGCCTTCTTCACGCAAAGATTGCAAACTAATACTGCCTAATCTTTTTGAAAGGCTCTCTCCTTGCTCTCCAGCGATCAGAGGAAGATGTCCAAAGTGAAGGTCCGCTGGCGTGCCACCGATCGCTTCGTAAAGTTGGATCTGAATTGCTGTATTGGAAATATGATCGTTTCCGCGTATCACATGCGTGATTTTCATGTCCAAATCATCGACGACAGAAGAAAGTGTATAAACAGGGCTCCCATCTTCACGAATAAGGATAGGATCACTAAGCTTTTCTGCATCGAATTCCATGGGGCCATGGGCTAAGTCATCCCAAGTTATCTTTCCTGGATTTAAGAAGAATCGCCAATGGGGCTTGCGATTCTCCTGCATGTATTTTTCCATCTGCTCGGAAGATAAATTGCGTGAAGATCGATCATAAATTGGAGGGCGACCTTGAGCTAAAAGCCGTTTTCTTTTAAAATCAAGCTCTTCTGGAGTTTCATAGCAAGGATATAAGCGACCCACTTGCTCTAACTTGTTAATGACGTTCTGATAACGCTCGAGATGGTCTGACTGACGATAATATTCTTGATGGATAATCCCCAGCCACTTTAAGTCTTGATGAATACCTTCTGCATAAGTTTCTGAGCCTCTTTCAGCATCTGTGTCATCGAGCCTTAAAATAAATATCCCATTGTTTTTTTTGGCGTAAAGGCAGTTTACTAAGGCAGTGCGTGCATTGCCAACGTGTAAGAGACCTGTTGGACTGGGCGCAAAACGTACGCGAGGGGACATTTTTGACATGGAATCCTTAAAATCAAAGTTTTTAATTTTTAAGAAAACTAACAGATAATCTCTACCTTGCCTAGGGGGGTGCGTATAACTGTGTTTAAAAAGACACATGGTGGGAAAAATTTTGACAAGGGGGGTTTCTTTCAGTTGCCTTCTTTATTTAAGGGGCGCTATCTAGGGTTAGATTTAAATTTGATTAATATTCCATTAAAAAAGGGTTAAGACATGAAGAAGATTGCTTTAGCACTGTTAACATCGGCGCTTGTAAGCGCACCAGCCATTGCGGCTTCAAAAGAGTTTCACGGTTTCCACGTTGGAGTGAACGGCGGGTATGGCATCGGTTCTGGAAAGACAGACCAAAACTTTTTTATTCCCATTGCTCCTGGTAATCAGTTCAATAGCGTTGATCTTGGGTTAAAAGGTTTTCGCGGTGGTCTGCAATTTGGTTATGATTTTATGCTCACCAATGCTTTTTTGATTGGTCTTGAAGCGTCCGGTGATTTTAGCAATTTACAAGGGTCTCAGACACGTCAACGTGCCGGGGGAGGAAACTTGCTTGTAACTGATGAATATAGTTTAAAAAGGTCTGATTCTTTTGGAATTGCTGCACGTATTGGTGGAATTATCCATAACCACTTTTTAGCTTATGTGAAAGTTGGTGTGGAAACTGCTAAATGGACTGTTGATTTAAAAACGAATGATAGAATTAACTTTGATATTAAAGCGAGTGACTCAAAGAAAAAACGTCTTACAGGTTTTGTAACAGGGGTTGGCTTTGAAACTAAACTCGATAAGCATTGGTATCTTGGTGGTGAATGGACTTATACTATGTATAAAGATGCTCCTCAATTGTCTTTAGCTGGTAATCCTGGTGGTGTGCTTAACATCTCTCAAACTTATAAAACTAAACCACGCGTGTCTGATTTCCGTTTGAGAATCGGGTACCGCTTCTAATTAGAACGGTATTTCCCGTCATTTAAAAGCCCACCTTTGGTGGGCTTTTTTATACAAAAAAACCTCCCCTATAAGTGGAGGTTTTTGACTTATTTTAAGGTGTAAATTGAAATGCTTTATTCGACCGTGACAGATTTGGCGAGGTTACGAGGTTGATCGACATCAGTCCCCCGGGCAACAGCCGTATAATAAGCGAGTAGCTGAATGGGGATCGTGTAGAGAATCGGGGAGAGATAAGAGCAGATCTCAGGTAATGTCACCCGAACTGTATCTTTTAACGTGAAAGCTTTTTGGCCTTTAGGGTCACTTAAAAAGATGATACGGCCTTGTCGTGCATGGACTTCGTGGACGTTTGATAAAGTTTTTTCAAAGAGGTCATCATGGGGAGCGATAATGATAATCGGCATAGCCTCATCAATAAGCGCAATCGGTCCATGTTTAATTTCCCCTGCAGCATAGGCTTCTGCGTGAATATAGGAAATTTCTTTGAGTTTGAGCGCTCCTTCAAGGGCAATGGCGTAGCTGGTGCCCCGTCCAAGATAGAGAGCGTTTGAAGCATGTTTCAGATCTTGAGTAATAGATTTAACCTCATCTTTTAAAGTCAAAGCTTTTTCAAGAGTATTGGGTAAACGCGCCAGCTCTGCACAATAGTCTTTTACTTCTTCCGAGGTAATTACTTTGCGCTGTTCTGCTGCAGCTAAGGCTAGCACAGAGAGAACTGTTAATTGTGTTGTGAACGCTTTTGTTGAAGCTACACCAATTTCTACACCTGCATGGGTAAGAAGACAAACATCGACAAGGCGTGCCAAAGAGCTTTTAGGAACGTTTACAATTCCGATGCAGTGTTGTCCTTGAGATTTAGCATAATGAAAAGCAGCCAATGTATCCGCAGTTTCACCAGATTGAGAGATAAAGAGAGCGACCCCATTTTTGGGCAAGGGAGGCATGCGATATCGAAACTCGGAGGCAATATCAACTTCAACAGGGATTCGTGCTACTTTTTCAAACCAGTACTTTGCCACAACGCCAGTATAATAAGCCGTTCCACATGCAACAATTGTAATTTTTGGTACATCCTGCCAATGAAAGGGAAGGGGGGGAAAATAAAAATGAGATTCAGAGACGTTCAAATAGTGGCTCAACGTTTGACGTACGACATCTGGTTGTTCAAAAATTTCCTTAGCCATGAAATGCTCAAATGAGCCTTTATTCAAATCTTCGCCTTTGGGAGCTGGTTCTATAGGGCGTTTTACTGGAGTACCTTGAACATCATAGATTTGTGCAGAAGTTAAAGAAAGAACCGCTAAATCACCTTCTTCAAGATAAGAAATTTCTTGGGCAAGGCCACTTAATGCAATGGCGTCAGATCCTAAAAACATCTCATTATCCCCATAACCAATGGCAAGGGGACTGCCATGGCGTGCGCCAATGAGAAGATCAGGAGTGTCTTTAAAGAGTACGGCAATGGCATAAGCCCCCTTTAAACGTTGCAAGGCCTTTTGCACTGCTTGTAAAGGTTTTGTGTCAGATTGGAGATAGTATGTAATCAAGTGCACAATAACTTCAGTGTCTGTTTCACTATTGAATACGACCCCTTGTTGCATCAATTCACGACGCAGTTCATCATGATTTTCAATAATACCATTATGAACGAGAGCTACTGTATCACTCTGATGAGGATGAGCGTTCGTTTCGTTTGGCAGTCCATGGGTCGCCCATCGTGTGTGGGCGATACCAATCATCCCTTTTAGAGGACTTGTCTCAAGACGTTTTTCCAGGTTAATGATTTTGCCCGGTGTGCGTCTAACGTGAAGATCCCCATGAGAAAATGTTGCAATCCCTGTTGAGTCGTACCCTCGATATTCAAGGCGTTTAATTCCTTGTACCAATCGATCAACAACTGACGTTGAAGAAATAATTCCAACAATTCCACACATCTTTAAGAAGACTCCTTTATCATCCGCTTTTTACGAAAACGTGCAGCGGCCTCTTTAATTTCACGTTGATCGGATCGGGTCAAAGCAATCGCATCCGCGCTTACACTTTGGCTTAGCGTACTTCCTGCTCCAATAATTGATCCTTTTCCAATAGTAATTGGAGCAATGAGCGCTGTATTAGATCCAATGAATACATTTTCTTCAATGACAGTCTTATATTTGTTAAGACCATCATAGTTGCACGTGATCGTTCCGGCGCCGATATTGGTTTTCTTGCCCACATGTGCATCACCAATATAGCTTAAATGATTGGCTTTAGATCCTTCTTCGAAGACAGTATTTTTCGCTTCAACGAAGTTACCAATGCGGACACCTTGTCCAACGACAGTATTGGGACGAATGCGTGCATAAGGACCGATCACAGCTTTTTCTTCAATTAAGGCGCCTTCAATATGAGAAAAACCTTTGATACGTGCATCACGTTTTACATGGACATTTGGTCCAAAATAAACAAAAGGTTCAAGTGTTACGCCAGGCTCAAGAATAGTATCGTGGGATAAAAAGACAGTTTCAGGTGCTTGAAATGTAACCCCTGAATCCATGAATTTAATCCGTTGTTGGGTTTGGTAAAAATTTTCTGCAAAAGCGAGTTCTTGTTGGGAATTAATACCTTGTGCTTCCCATTCCTCAATCATCATAAATCGGGTTTTGATGTTTTTCTCATTGCCTAGACGGACGGCTTCAAAAAGATAATACTCATTGTTAATGGGGGGTATTTTTTCAAGAAGAGATAAGGCACAGCTTCCCTTTATGCCCATAAATCCTGAATTACAAATAAATGTGGCCTTTTCGGTCTCGCTTGCATCTTTGTATTCGATGATTTTTTCAACGAATCCGTCATCACCTATAATGGTGCGCGCATATTGACGCTTATCTTTTGGAGTCATGGCTAAAACAACAATCTGAGATTGATCAAGGGACTCCAAAGTTTTTTGCAGCGTGGCGCTCTGGATAAAAGGGGTATCTCCGAATAGAATGAGAACTTTACCAGGAAGATTTTCTAAATAAGGACGTGCAGAAAGAACTGCATGGGCAGTACCTTTTGGAGGGTCTTGATAGACGATCTCGATTTTAGGATTTTCGCGTCTTAAATAGGCTTCAACCTCTTTCATCTGAGGTGAGAGGACAACAATCGTTTGATCAACCTGGGTTTGATTTACCGTATCAACAATGTGCTGAATAATAGGTTTTCCTGCCAAAGGGTGTAAAACTTTAGGCAGTGATGATTTCATACGGGATCCTTGGCCCGCTGCAAGAATAATAGCTATTGAAGGTGAGCTCTTCATTTTTTAATTTTCCTTAAAAACATTGAATTGACAATGCCATAGGCTTGAAAGTTGGCCAAGAATGTTAAATGTGACGAAAAATTTCAAGTGAATTCTTCTCGATGCTATCTA
Organism: Candidatus Nucleicultrix amoebiphila FS5; assembly: GCF_002117145.1. Classification (NCBI taxonomy): domain Bacteria; kingdom Pseudomonadati; phylum Pseudomonadota; class Alphaproteobacteria; order Holosporales; family Nucleicultricaceae (SeqCode); genus Nucleicultrix (SeqCode); species Nucleicultrix amoebiphila (SeqCode). The sequence continues at coordinate 1,827,274 of NZ_CP008743.1, forward strand.
GGACAAGCTTTATGAAGATTATTAAGAAAAATATTGCCAATTTGGTGTTGAATTTGTACATTAAGGTAATTTTAATAAAATTTTAACCATTTGGATGTCATGAGAGTACAAAAAGTAAGCTGGGTTTTTGCTATAAGTCTTATTTTCAGTGGGTTTTCCCATGGAAGTACTTCTGTTGTTTTAGATGCAGATGAAAAAACAAAAATTGCTTTTAAAACTATTTATGAAACGCATCAAAAGACAAGCTCGGGAAGCACATTTAAGAGTCCTTCCAGTCAGGAAATACTAGAAATTCAAAGATCGCTGCGCATTAAGTTTCATCCATTAATAACAAGCTTTCTAAAGAAATTAAGTGGATGCACTTTTGAAGATGCAGACTTTATTACCGCTAACCATGGTAAAGAAAGTGACCTTGTCAAAGCGATCAAGAATGCACGTGAATGTAAGATTGACAAAGATTGGATTCCCTTTAATCGGGTGCAAGGTAGTGAATGTGATTTTTTTAATAATAAAACAGGGGAGATTAAGCGTTTCCTTTTTATCCCCTCTCAAAAAGATCAATCCAAACCCTATGTACAGGAACTAAAAAAATGGGGATGCTTGCTAGAGTGGGTGCAATCAAAGCAAGCTGATAAAAAAGAGCTTAATCATACGCCTGAAAACGACGAAAGTGAAAACACGAGCCCCTCAAAGTAAAGGGGGACCCGTTGATTTTTACGGTTTCACCATAAGCTCGAGCAACTTTATGTTGGCCGCTTTGCGTTCCTTGTCGAATTGACCATCAAAATGTATTGAAAGTCCTCTGACATTGTTGTGATTAAAGAGGTCATAGAAAGCTTGATGTATTTTTTGATGACAAAGATAGACAGGATTCACAATCGTGCCCTGTTCTTTTGCTCTCCTGATAAACTGTACCATTGGTGTATCTGGCATATCTGAGACATCGAGAGTGATCTTTGCTCCTGCTCCTTGTACGAGATGCATATAGTTACCTAAAAGAGGAGTTAGAGGAGCTGTCTTTTCATCATCAGAGAGTCTAAAACTATCATCTGTTTCTTCAAGAACCAGGGCACCTTCTTCCTTATCAAAGAAAACTGGGTTGCATCCACGTTTTAGGAGGGATTTGTTATTTTCTCCTTTTGTATTCTGAAGCAATAGATCGATCAGAGACAAATCGACAACAAATGTTGAGGCGCCAATAGAGATGACTTGGAGTTGAGGGTCATCGGCAAAAATTTCAAAAAATTTATTAACAAGAGTTTGAACAGAAGGAATATCGCCATTTTGTTTAGCACTCGATACAAACTTCATATACTTTCCCCACCTTAAAAGTTGGAACGGTCTTTTATCTGCTTGTGTTTGTGCGCTCTCTTGTAAAGCCTGCTCTCGCACTTTTTCCTGACGACGCGTCGTATAGCTTTTTTGGGGGCTTGTTTTTGTAGGTTGAAATTCTTTGGATGCGACAGGCTTTTTTTGCTCTAGACGTAAGGCTCTGACGATGGGTTTCACAGGACTCAAGCCGAGCCCACCTGCATTTCTTGGAATCTCACGCAAGACTTGATATTGAGAGCGCGTTAATCCGTCGCGACGCTCAACAGCCTTGTCTCCCCAGTTATCAGGCGTTGCTTCTCTTAGTTCTTCAGGATCTATATCGTCAAATAAGCCTTTGCCTTCTTCGAGAAAACTTGTGTCATATTCTTCTAAATCTTCAAAAGAGTTATCCCATGAAGGATCACGATCCGTGTCCTCAGATTCTTCGTCCTTCTCTTCATTTTTTCTTGCTTTTTTGGGAGAGATATCTTTCTCTGCAAGGCTATCTTCTTCAACGATCTGACTTTCACTTTTTGTACCCTCTTCTTGAAAGGTAGGGCTTGCAGGAATGGAGGAATGCTCAGAGGAATCATCCCACTTTTCTTTAAGAGTTGAAGGGGTAAAATTTTCAGAATCTCTATCAAGGTCATAAAATGTCAGCGTTTTTCTAACCCTATCTTCTAATAAAGGGTTTTCCAAAAGCGTTGCCTGTAAAGGGTTTTTAAGGATAATGAGCCCGACAGCAACTAAAATAAACATTTTGAAGATTTGATTCATCCTCAAGAAACTCCTCATTAAGTAATGCATGATGACATACTATTTAATACTTTTTGTTGATTTGTACAATATAATATTTGCATAGTTGTCATGATATTTTGTTAGTATAAATACTAAAAATTTATTAAAATTTAATTAAAAATTTAATTTACCTTATTGACTGAAAGGAATTATGCGTTGCATTTGCTGCAAGAGTTTGGAATGATAGGGGCCTTGCTGTTGAAGAAGGTAAAAGAAGCTAAAAAAATGAAAATTAAATTCCCTTGTAAGTATGTTCTGTCGAGAAAATGCATCCTCTATATCTCTGGAGGAGCTTTTTTAATCACGCTCCTTGTGTTGAGTTTATTTTATTCCATGAATAATCACAGTGCCCTTGAGAAAAATGAGAACGATGCCTTGGTGATGGAACGAGGAGAAACCGGGACTGCCAAAATTGGAGGCGCTTTTAAATTGGTTGATCAAAATGGTGTTATTCGTACGGACATTGATTTTCGTGGAAAATACATGCTGATTTATTTTGGCTATAGTTTTTGCCCAGATATTTGTCCCACAGCCCTTTATAATATTGCTGAAGCACTTGAGATGCTTGGAGATAAAGGACAAGAGATACAACCTATCTTTATTACCATTGATCCCGATCGCGATACGGTAGATGCGCTTTCTTCATACATGCAGAATTATCCGCAGCAATTTATCGCTTTGACCGGAGAGGATGGGGCGATTAAAGCTGCTATGGATGCTTATGGTGTCTATGCGAGTAAAGTCGAGAGAGAAGATAGTAATGATTATTTGATTGATCACTCGTCAATTGTATATCTTATGGATCGACAAGGTAGATTTTTAAGTCATTTCAGCCATAATACAATGCCTGATAAAATTGTAGAAATTTTGCGAAAGCATTTTTAATTAAGATTTATTAACCCTTAATCGTTGATACTCAAAAATAACAAAAAAATACGGGAGATAGATCATGCGGCAATTCTATAAGCGACAAAAAAACCATTCAGAAATGTCTGCAGTGTATTATTTTGTTGATTTTAAAAAAGCGACATATGTGCCCAGCAATCTACTTTTTGATATGGCTCATCGCGTGACTTCCAATCCTTTTATACCTTTGAATAAAACGACGACAGGTCGAACGATGTCGGCAAACTTGGAGATGATGGAGCGTTTCACTCATTTCTATGGAAAGCCTTCATTTGAAATTAATCAGATTGTTTCTCAAAATGGGTGTGTTTACAAAATTCACGAAGATGTTCTGATGAATAAGCCTTTTGGTCGCTTAATTCATTTTCGTAAGGAACTGATTCGTTCTGAATTTACTAAAGATCAAGCCGACGAGAAAATGCCGAAATTATTATTGGTGCCTCCTTATTCAGGTCACTATGGCACGCTGTGCCGCGATACGGTCAATACTCTCTTAAAGGATCATGATTTGTATCTAGCGGATTGGAAAAATGGTCGAAATGTCCCTCTTTATGAAGGAAGTTTCAAGCTGGAAGACTATATTCAGTATTTGATAGATTTTCTTCACTCTTTTGGAGAACGCGTCCACATTATGGGCATCTGTCAACCTGCGTTACCTGTGATGGCGACTGCTTCTATAATGGCGGCGCATAATGACCCTTGTCAGCCGCTTTCGATGACAATTATGGGGGGGCCTATAGATACGCGCGTTAATCCCACAAAAGTTAATAAACTGGCAAAAGAAAAGAAAATTGAATGGTTTGATGAAACTGTTATCGCGCGTGTGCCCCATTATTATCCAGGAGCTTTGCGTCGTGTATGTCCTGGTTTTATTCTGTTAGCAGGATTTATGAGCCTTAATCTCGAACGTCATCTTAATGCGAGTTTTGATCATTTCAATCATCTCGTGCAGGGGGACGATGATAGTGCTGAAGCGCATCGACGTTTTTACAATGAGTATAGGTCTGTATTAGATTTGCCTGCTGATTATTTCTTAGACTCTGTTGAAATCGCTTTCCAACACCACAATTTACCTTTGGGGACTATGCGTTGGAAGGGAGAAACTGTTGATCCAAAAGCTATTCGCAGAACTGCTTTATTGACTGTAGAGGGAGAAAAGGATGATATTTCTGGAGTTGGACAAACAGAAGCTGCTCAGGCCTTATGCACAAACATTCCTCAAAACATGAAAAAGCATTATTTACAAAAAGGGGTTGGTCACTACGGCGTTTTTAATGGTAAACGGTGGAGAGAGTCCATCGCGCCTGTCATTCGTGATTTTATTAAACACGTGGAAAGCAATCAATCGCCTTCAAGTATAACGTCTTTAAAACGAAAAGTTTCTTAAAGGAATAGCGTGCTTAGTCAAAAATTTACGTTTTTTTAGCTCCTGCAGAGGAAGATAGCTGTTGAGACTATCTCTATATCTTAAATGATGAATGTTTTAACAGTTTCAGGATCAGGGAGCTAAGCATGATAAGACATGTATTCTCTTGGGCTTTTTTAGGAAGTGTTTTATTAACAAGTCCTGTAAATAGCTTGTATTTAAAAGATTTAGACGAAGGAGAGGTAAAAGAGCGGTTGCTAAAAAAGGGGGGGGAAAGTTACACGTTAAATAAGAAAAGTCGGGAGAAGAGCCTTTTAAAAAACTTTCCTCTTAAAAAAACACCAGATTCTACTTTTGTGACTGATATTGATCATGTGGTTGATCAGTTAATGCAAGTTAATGAAACAACCGTCTTTAAAGAAGATATTCCTTATGATGCTGCTATCAAAGTGCGATTAATGAAGTATTTCAAGTTAACAAAGAATAAAAAGAAAAATGAACACGCCAAAAATGATTTTAAAGAAGCTCTTGAACTCATTAAGAAAAGACATAAAGCAAAACGTAAAGATCGAAATCTTGACTGCTATACGATTGTCACAAAACTCGAGCAGTCAGCAGAATCAGGTTATCTACCTGCACTTTCTGCTTACGGTCTCCTCAATCGATATGGTCTTTTGGGTCTGAAGAAAAATATTCCTTTAGCAGAAGCTTTTTTTAAAATTGCTGCAGAGTCAGGAGATGATGTAGGGATGAGATATTTGGGGAAACTCAGGCATAAACATTATGTGCTCGACGATACACTGACGAAATCAACATTCGTCAAGGCAGATCGCATCCCTGAGATGA
>NZ_CP008743.1:1835000-1838212 GCF_002117145.1 Candidatus Nucleicultrix amoebiphila FS5
TTGAAAGCAGCAGTGACCTAAGGAAGAGCGGCCGTTGAAAGACGGGCGGGAAGACGCGGGGAGCTGACGTTTAAAAGAAGCAATCGATTTCTATGAGAAATCTCAATCGAGCTCAGGGGATAAGAAACAGATGGCAACATCTGATGACTGTCTTCTGGGAAGAAAAGAGTTAAGAAAGAGAAGAGCATTTTGTGGATGCCTTGGCACTGAGAGGCGATGAAGGACGTGACAGGCTGCGAAAAGCCATGGGGAGCTGCCAATAAGCTTTGATCCGTGGATGTCCGAATGGGGAAACCCATCGCGCGAGCGATAGGATCTTTTGAATACATAGAAAGATCCGGCAAACCCTGTGAACTGAATCATCTCAGTAACAGGAGGAAAGGAAATCAACCGAGACTCCGTTAGTAGTGGCGAGCGAACGCGGACCAGGCCAGTCTCTCACATTAGAAAGACCAGAACGGTTTGGAAAAGCCGGCCAGAGAGGGTGATAGCCCCTTAAGGGAAGAGATGATGTGAGGGCACGAGTAGGACGGGACACGTGAAATCCTGTTTGAACATGGGGGGACCACCCTCCAAGCCTAAGTACTCCTCAGTGACCGATAGTGAACAAGTACCGTGAGGGAAAGGTGAAAAGAACCCCGATGAGGGGAGTGAAATAGAATCTGAAACAGGATGCTTACAAGCAGTAGGAGCAGGGGAAACCCTGTGACTGCGTACCTTTTGTATAATGGGTCAGCGAGTTAATCTTTGTAGCAAGCTTAAGCCGATAGGTGTAGGCGCAGCGAAAGCGAGTCTGAATAGGGCGACAAGTTACAGGGATTAGACCCGAAACCGAGTGATCTAGCCATGGACAGGTTGAAGACACGGTAACACGTGTTGGAGGACCGAACCCACTACTGTTGCAAAAGTAGGGGATGATCTGTGGTTAGGGGTGAAAGGCTAATCAAACTCGGAAATAGCTGGTTCTCCGCGAAATCTATTTAGGTAGAGCGTTTGAGTAGCGCCACTGGGGGTAGAGCACTGGATGGGCTAGGGGGGAGCGATCCCTACCAAACCTAACCAAACTCCGAATACCGGTGAGCGAACATCAAGCAGACAGACGGTGGGTGCTAAGGTCCATCGTCGAGAGGGAAACAGCCCTGACCGCCAGCTAAGGTCCCTAAGTTATGGCTAAGTGGGAAAGGATGTGGGAAGGCCAAGACAGCCAGGAGGTTGGCTTAGAAGCAGCCATCCTTTAAAGAAAGCGTAATAGCTCACTGGTCTAGTTAAGCTAGCCTGCGCCGAAAATGTACCGGGGCTCAAGCCATACACCGAAGCTGCGGATGCCATGGATCTACGGATTCATGGCGTGGTAGCGGAGCGTTCTGTAAGCCTGTGAAGGGTGAACCGTGAGGACACCTGGAGGTATCGGAAGCGAGAATGCTGACATAAGTAGCGTAATAAGGGAGGTGAGAAACCTCCCCGCCGTAAGTCCAAGGGTTCCTCGGCAAGGTTAATCCGCCGAGGGTGAGCCGGCCCCTAACACGAGGCAGAGATGCGTAGTGGATGGGAATCAGGTTAATAATCCTGAGCCTGTGGGATGTGACGAATTCTGTAAGTTGTCTGAAGTTAACGGATTCTGAGGGCAGCGAAGGGGTTCCTGGAAATAACACCCACGTAAAAGACCGTACCCGAAACCGACACTGGTGGACGAGTAGAGTATACTCAGGCGATTGAGAGAATGATGTTGAAGGAACTCGGCAAATTGCTCCTGTAACTTCGGGATAAGGGAGGCCTCTTTATGGGCAACCATAGAGAGGTGGCACAAGCTAGGGGGTAGCGACTGTTTAACAAAAACACAGGACTCTGCAAAGTCGAAAGACGACGTATAGGGTCTGACGCCTGCCCGGTGCCGGAAGGTTAAAAGGAGGTGTGCAAGCACCGAATTGAAGCCCCGGTAAACGGCGGCCGTAACTATAACGGTCCTAAGGTAGCGAAATTCCTTGTCGGGTAAGTTCCGACCTGCACGAATGGCGTAACGACTTCCCCACTGTCTCCAACATCACCTCAGCGAAATTGAATTCTCCGTGAAGATGCGGAGTAACCGCGGTCAGACGGAAAGACCCCGTGCACCTTTACTACAACTTTGCAGTGGTATTAGGGATTTTATGTGTAGCATAGGTGGGAGCCGATGAAGCGCTGGCGCCAGCTGGTGTGGAGGCACAAGTGAAATACCACCCTTAAAATCTTTGATATCTAACCGAGCTCTGTGAAACCAGAGCCGGGACCCTGCATGGTGGGTAGTTTGACTGGGGCGGTCGCCTCCCAAAGAGTAACGGAGGCGCGCGATGGTAGGCTCAGGTTGGTCGGAAATCAACTGATGAGTGCAATGGCAAAAGCCTGCCTAACTGCGAGAGAGACACCTCGAGCAGAGACGAAAGTCGGTCATAGTGATCCGGTGGTTTCCATGTGGAAGGGCCATCGCTCAACGGATAAAAGGTACGCCGGGGATAACAGGCTGATCTCCCCCAAGAGTTCATATCGACGGGGAGGTTTGGCACCTCGATGTCGGCTCATCACATCCTGGGGCTGAAGCAGGTCCCAAGGGTTTGGCTGTTCGCCAATTAAAGTGGTACGTGAGCTGGGTTCAGAACGTCGTGAGACAGTTCGGTCCCTATCTGCCGTGGTTGTTGGAAAATTGAGAGGAGCTGTCCCTAGTACGAGAGGACCGGGATGGACGTACCTCTGGTGTACCGGTTGTGACGCCAGTCGCAGCGCCGGGTAGCTAAGTACGGACGAGATAACCGCTGAAAGCATCTAAGCGGGAAACTCTCCTCAAAACAAGTTTTCCCTATGAGAACCGTGATAGACCATCACGTTGATAGGCGCGGTGTGTAAGCTCAGTAATGGGTTCAGCTAACGCGTACTAATCGTTCCATTGTCTTAATTCTTTCTCTTACCAGAAGTCAGTTATCAGGACTACCCTGATTTGGTTCACACATCCCCTTCTTCGTTCATATCTCAGTCTTTGCGGTCTGGTCGCCATAGCGAGGGTCTCGCACTCGATCCCATTCCGAACTCGTCAGTGAAACCCCTCCGCGCCAATGGTACTTAGGCTTAAGCCTTGGAAGAGTAGGTCGCCGCCAGACCTCATAGACTGAGATCTTTCCTTTATCTTTGGCGCTCCGCCTCCTTGGCTGAGCGCCTTTTTTGTATTTGATTTTGTGGGGGGC